>NZ_JBOHKS010000283.1:0-12246 GCF_050729195.1 Hypericibacter sp. | reverse complement strand
AGGCCTTCTCGATGCGGTCCCAGCGCTTGTCGCGGTCCATCGCATAGAAGCGGCCGCTGATCGTGGCGGTGGCGATCGCCGCCCCGCTCTTCAGCGATTTCTGGAAATCGGCAAGATAGGCGCGGGCACTCGAGGGCGGCGTGTCGCGCCCGTCGAGGAAGGCGTGGATCGCGACCTTGACGCCCTGGCCGGCGACGATATTGGCAAGCGCCGCGATATGGGCCTGGTGGCTGTGGACGCCGCCGGGCGACAGCAGCCCCATCAGATGACAGGTGCCGCCGCTGGCCTTGAGCTTGGCGGCGTAATCGAGCAGCATCTTGTTCTTCGCCAGCGATCCGTCGCCCACGGCCTGGTCGATGCGCGGCAGGTCCTGCATCACGACGCGGCCGCCGCCGATATTCATATGACCCACTTCGGAATTGCCCATCTGCCCCAGTGGCAGTCCGACCGCGCTCTCCGAGGCGTCGAGAAAGGAGATCGGCGAGATCTTGGCAAGACGGTCGAGGTTGGGGGTGTTCGCCTGCCAGATCGCATTGTCCGGTTGGGCCGGATCGGGCCGGTGCCCCCAGCCATCCAGGATGCAGAGCAGCACGGGACGTGGACGGGCGGGTTTGGCGCTATCGGTCATGGCTTGGGAATCTATCGCTCTCGAACATCTTGGTCGGCGGCGTCACTGACCGGGCGCCTTGACCCGGCGCAGGGTCAGGGTCCGCTCCCACAGATCGCCCGTATCGCCCAGGAGAAAGGCGCGGATCGCATCGGAGTCCGCCGTTATATGGGCCGTCGCGGCGCCGGTGGTATCCTTTTCGCCCGCCAGTTTCCCGCTCTCGATCGCCTTCTTGACCGCTTCCTCTCGCATCAGGTTCACCGTCAACACGCCGTCGAGCGAGAGGTCATAGGCGACGAAGAAATAGGGCTGGCCCGCGATCTTGCCGCAGTCCTCGACGGGCCCCACCAGATTGATGAAGTGATGCTTCTGCACCCGGCTGAGATGGCCGCAATACCGGTCGATCGAGCCGCTCTTGTCCTTCTCGAAGCCAACCGCGATCACTTCCACCGCGCCCGGCACGCTGTCCCTGGGCTGAAACACATGGACGAAGATCGGGCCATCGTCGCCGGTGGCACCCCAGGTGCCGAGAATCTCGGGATCGATGCCATCGGGGCCGGGCGGCGCGATCGGGTTCTTGGAATCGACCAGGCAGCCGGCGAGCAGCAGGGCCAGTCCGATCCCCAGCCAACGGGCGGCGCGCGAAGCGCCGCGCCGGCGCGGCGCGGTTTCCAGATCCGGGTTCACGGCCATCGACAGTCCCCCACAGGTGGGCCCCTAAAGGCGTGATCGAGCCAGCAAATTACGGAGTTTTTAGGGCCGGTGATAGGGGTGGCCGGCAAGGATCTGCTGGGCCCGGTAAAGCTGCTCCATGAGCATGCCGCGCACCATGAGATGGGGCCAGGTCATGGCGCCGAGCGCCAGCTTGAACTGGGCCGCTTCGAGCACCGCGCCGCCATGGCCGGCGGCGCCGCCGATCAGGAAGGCGATCATGCCGCGGCCTTCGTCGCGCCATTTGCCGATCCGGCGCGCGAAGGGCTCGCTGCCGAGATTCTGGCCATTCTCGTCGAGCGCCACCAGCACCAGCCCGCCGCGGTCGCGGGGCAAGGTCGCCAGCAGCAGCTCGGCCTCGCGGATCTTGAGCTGGGCGTCGGGCAGAGCGCGTTTTTCCTCGACCTCCTTGAGCTCGACCGGCCAGGTCAGGCGCTGGCGATAATCCTCGTAGAGATCGCGCGTGGGCCCTGCCTTCCAGCGGCCGACGGCTGAGATCAGAACGCGCATCGGACGGCGTGCTCAGTAGCCGTCGAGATTATGCGGGTACCATCCCAGGATGCGGCCATGGCCCTGATAGCCCATCAGCCGCCGGATCTTCTCGGGATAGGAATCGGCCACCTCGCGCGGGATCGAGAGATAGTGATTCTCCTCCTGCCGCAGCCAGCCGAGGCTGTAGGTGTTGACCAACCCCATGCGCGACTTGTCGGTGCGGTTGGCGCCGCCGCCGTGCCAGACCGAGCCCAGATAGACCAGGGCCGAGCCTTTCGGCATCACCGCCTGCACCGTGTCCGATTCCAGCGGCGGGCGCGGTTCCTTCCAGTTGTGGCTGCCGGGGATCACATGCGTGCCGCCATTCTCGAGGCTGAAATCGTCGAGCGCCCAGTTCACGCTGATCTGCCATTCGATGCCGGGCATCTTGATCGGATAGATGCCGTCGTCGCGATGCAGCCGCTGCGGCCCTTCGCCCGGCCAGATCTCGATGCCGGTGCAGCTGCCGATGCGATAATTGATGCAGTGGGGCAGCAGGATGACGTCGGCGATCTCGAGGATTCGCGAATGGCCGATCAGATCGGCCGAGCGGCGCGAGCGCTTCAGGATGCTGGAGATGCGCAGGGTCTTGTAGCCGTTGAAGTCGCTCTGCGCCGCCCTGCCGATGCGGTCGAAATGGGGTCGCAACTCGGCCGCGACTTCGTCGGCGAGGTCGCGCGGCACCTGCTCGCGCAGGATGACGGCACCGTCCTGCCGCAGGGCGGCGATCAGGTCGGGCAGGGCAGCCGAAGGATCGAAGGCTTTCAGCATCGGATCGGGGCTTTCGCAATGAAGGGAGGGCAGTCTAGCGGAAACCGGCTCGTCCCGGCATCCCGGCCGCGGACGGGCGTCGTTGCGGGGGATCGAGGCTCAAGGATGTTATGGGCGTATCGAGGCCGCTGGAGGTAGTCTCACGCGGGCAGGCGACGGTCGGGGACCGCTGTCTGGGGGAGCGAAAACCATGTTGAGACGAGCGGCGCTGTACGCAGGGATGGCCGCGGCCTGCCTGCTGGGCGGCCTGACCGGTTGCGGCCTGTTCGGCCCCGCCCATGGAGCGCCGGACTCGCAGGCCGACGCCGTTGTCGATATGAGCTTCCACAACTTCAAGCCCTCGACGCTGACGATCTATGCCGGCCAGACGGTCGAATGGCGGAATGTCACGCTGGTGAGCCACACCGTCACGAACGATCCGGCCCTGGCCCTCTATACCCAGGACGCGCGGCGCCCGGAGGGGCTGGCGCCGTTCAATTCGGGCGAGGTCAAGGCGGGCGACATCGTCCTGTTCCGGTTTCCGACGCCCGGCGTCTATCGCTATTTCTGCGTGCATCATGAGAAGCAGCGCATGGTGGGCGAGATCACCGTGCTGCCGCAGCCCTGAGCGCCACCATGCAGGCCTCTTGTCCAAAATCCGACATCCTTTATAATTTTCCGACATAGGCGTCCGGGTTTGCTTGCGTCTCACCTCCGGCCGCCCACCGGGGAATTCGCCTTCATGTTTCATCGCAAGCCCGCGAGCCTGCCGGAGCGGGTGGGATTCTTCCTGGTGCCGCAATTCGCGATGCTGAGCTTCGCCTCGGCGCTCGAGCCGCTGCGCAGCGCCAACCGCCTCTCCGGCCGCGCGCTCTATAGCTGGCATATCCTGAGCAAGGACGGCGCGCCGGTGCTGGCCTCGAACGGCATCCCGGTGGTGCCCGAGGCCGGGATCGAGCAGGCGCCGGCCCTGGATGCGCTGGTGGTTTGCGCCGGCATCGACGCGCATCTCTATGAGGACCGCGCGGTCTTCGCCTGGCTCAGGCGCATGGCGCGCCGGCCGATCGAGATCGGCGCCATTTCGCTCGGGCCTTATGTGCTGGCGCGCGCGGGCCTGCTCGACGGCTATCGCTGCACGCTCCACTGGGAGAATCTCTCGGGCTTCACCGAAGCCTTTCCTGAGCTCGAGGTGACCTCCGAGCTGTTCGAGATCGACCGCGACCGGTTCACCTGCTCGGGCGGGATCGCCGGTCTCGATCTGATGCTGCAGCTGATCGGGCGCCAGCACGGGCCCGATCTCGCGACCGCGGTCTCCGAGCAATTCATCCATGAGCGCATCCGCGATCGTCACGACCGCCAGCGCATGGCGCTCCCCGCGCGTCTCGGCGTGCGCCATCCCAAGCTGCTCGCCGTGGTCAAGCGCATGGAGGAAACGCTGGAGGAGCCGGTCTCCTGCGCCGAGCTCGCCCGCGGCGTGAAGCTCTCCGGCCGCCAGCTCGAGCGTCTGTTCCGCAAATATCTCGGCCGCACGCCGACGCGCTATTACCTCGACCTGCGCCTCAAGCATGCGCGGCTGCTGCTGCTGCAGACGGACATGTCGGTGCTCGACGTGGCGCTGGCGGCGGGCTTCGTCTCCGCCTCGCATTTCTCGAAATGCTATCGCGAGCAGTTCGGCAAGACGCCGCGCGAGGAGCGCGGGAGCGAGCGGGCTTAGGGGAAGAAAAACGCGAAGCGCCGCATCTAATTCTTTCCTCGCCCCCGTCAGGGGGAGAGGGACGCGCAGGGTTAGGCGAGACGAAGTCGAGCCTTACCCGGATCTGGGTGAGGGGGCTGAGGCCAGAAAGACGATTCTCTTTACAGCTTCGCGTCTGTCATCGAGAACCCCCTCACCTTTATCCTCTCCCCCTAAAAGGGGGAGAGGAAAGAATATAGAGACAGGGTGATTTCTTCATCTCATCCCTCAAGCAAAAACGCGGCCCTTTTCAGGGCCGCGTTTTCATTCAATCCGAACCAGACGTCTGCTACGCGCGCTTGGCGGCGAAGGCCGAGCCCTGGCGCTTGGCCATGAAGGTCTTGGCGGTCTCGACAGCCACGGCCGCGTCGCGGCAATAGGCGTCGGCGCCGATCGAGTTGGCGAAGGCTTCGTTCAGCGGCGCGCCGCCGACCAGCACCACATAGTCGTTGCGGATGCCCTTCTCGATCAGCGCGTCGATCACGACTTTCATATAGGGCATGGTCGTGGTGAGCAGCGCCGACATGCCGATGATGTCGGGCTTATGCTCTTCGATCGCGTTGAGATAGTTCTCGACCGGATTGTTGATGCCGAGATTGATGACCTCGAAACCGGCGCCTTCCATCATCATGGCAACCAGGTTCTTGCCGATGTCGTGAATGTCGCCCTTGACCGTGCCGATGATCATCTTGCCGATCTTGGGGGCACCGGTCTCCGCCAGCAGCGGGCGCAGGATGAACATCCCGGCCTTCATGGCATTGGCGGCCAGGAGCACTTCCGGCACGAACAGGATGCCGTCGCGGAAATCGACGCCGACGATGCGCATGCCTTCGACCAGGGCCTTGGTCAGCACGTCGTAAGGGGTCCATTTGCGCCCGAGCAGGATATTGACCGCGATCTCGATCTCTTCCTTGAGACCGTCATAGAGGTCGTCCTGCATCTGCTGGACCAGCTCGTCGTCGCTGAGCGAGTTAAGGTCGAGTTCGTCGTCGGCCATGGTCATGCTCCCGAAGGGTGCTTTTGGTGCAACCGGCCGAAGGTCGCTTAAGGACCGGCAGCCGCGGACTTTTCCAGGCGAGGAGACTAGTCAAGAAGGGTCGGCGCACCCCTACCGGTGCGACATCAAATGGCGGGCCGGCGACAGACTTCAGGATCGCCGCCGGCCGCCTTCATCGCCAGCACCCTAGCATGGCTCGATGTCGGTCTGCCGCCACACCCTGTCGCAGTTCTATGGGCGGGCGGCCAGGGCGGTGATATCACTCGGGGCGCGCCCGCCCGCCCGAACCGGCTCAAATCTCCGCCAGCCCGTCACCCGCAGGACCTCTCCTCATGCCCCAGACCTTTACGCTCCGCGCCGGCCATCTCGCTCTCGCCGATCTCCGGGACCTGGAAGCGGGGGGTGTCGCCGTGACGCTGGATCCGGCGGCGCACGAGGCGATCGACGCCTCGGTCGAGACCGTGCGTGCCGTCATCCGCGAGAATCGTACCGTCTATGGCGTCAATACCGGCTTCGGCAGCCTGGCGCGCACGCGCATCGCCGATGCCGAGCTGGCCGAGCTGCAGCGCCGGCTGGTGCTGAGCCATGCTGCCGGCACCGGTCCCGCTTTGTCGGATCCCGTGGTCCGGCTGGTGCTGCTGCTGAAGGCGAACGGTCTCGCGCGCGGCCATTCCGGCGTGCGCCGCGAGGCGATCGAGATGCTGCTGAAGCTTTATGGCGCCGACGCGCTGCCAATGATCCCGGCCAAGGGCTCGGTCGGCGCCTCGGGCGATCTGGCGCCCTTGGCGCACATGACCGCGGCCATGATCGGCCAGGGCGCGATCAAGCTCAAAGGCGAGGCGATGCCGGCGGCTGCGGCGCTGGCCAAGCTCGGCCTCAAGCCGGTCGCCCTCGAAGCCAAGGAAGGGCTGGCGCTGTTGAACGGGACGCAAGTCTCGACGGCCCTCGCCGCCGCGGCCCTGCTCGCGACCGAGCGCCTGTTCCAGGCGGCGCTGGTGTCGGGCTCGCTCTGTGTCGATGCGGCCGCCGGCAGCGACGTGCCGTTCGATCCGCGCATCCAGGCGGTGCGTGGCCAGCCGGGCCAGATCGAGGTGGCGAAACTCTATCGCGCCATTCTCGACAGCAGCGAGATTCGTCAGTCACACATCGATTGTGACCGGGTGCAGGATCCCTACAGCCTGCGCTGCCAGCCGCAGGTGATGGGGGCGGCCCTCGACATGCTCCGCTTTGCGGCCGGCGTCGTCGAGCGCGAGATGAACGCGGTCTCCGATAATCCGCTGGTCTTTGCCGACAAGGGCGAGATCCTCTCGGGTGGCAATTTCCATGCCGAGCCGGTGGCGATGGCGGCGGACGTGGCGGCGATCGCGCTCTCGGAGATCGGCTCGATCGCGGAACGGCGCATCGCGCTGCTGACGGATTCGCGCATGAGCGGGCTGCCGGCTTTCCTGGTGCCGGAACCGGGCTTGAACTCGGGCTTCATGATCGCGCATGTGACGGCGGCGGCTCTCGCCAGCGAGAACAAGGGGCTGTCGCATCCGGCTTCGGTCGACAGCCTGCCGACCTCGGCCAACCAGGAGGACCATGTCAGCATGGCGACCTGGGGCGCCCGCCGGCTCCATGACATCGCCGACAATGTGACGGCGATCGTCGCGATCGAGCTGCTGGCGGCGGCCCAGGGCGTCGAGCTGCGCCGCCCGCTCAAGACCAGCCCGACGCTCGAGCCGGTCATGGCCGCGATCCGCAAGAAGGCCGCCTTCTGGGACCAGGACCGTGCCATGGCGCCCGACATCGAGGCGGTGAAGGGGCTGATTGAGCGGGGCATTTTCCGCGAGGCTTCGGGATTCAGCCTGTTTTAGCTTGAAATCCTGGGCTCATTTATTTTGTCTCGAATAACTTGCGTAAATATTCTAGAACCACAGTTATTTTGGGGGCAAATAGCCCTTTGACGGCGTGCCCGTTTCCGCTAGAAAACGGGGCCGCTAGAAATCGAGGCACCCTCGGCCAGGATGGCCGGCGGGGTTGCATCAGGTCCCGAATGCCATGAAGCCGACCTTCTCCACGCGCCCGAGCTTTCTCGGGGTCGCCAACGAATCCCCGACCGCCGACTATGTCGTGGCGGGCATTCCGTTCGACATCGGCACGACGCATCGCGCCGGCGCGCGCTTCGGTCCGATGGCGATCCGCGCCATCAGCCGGATGCTGGTCGACGGGGCCAACACCGGCAATTGGCAGAATCCGCAGAAGCTCGACATCGCCGACATCGGCGATTTCGACATCGCGCTCGGCGACACCGACAAGAGCATGGCGCTGATCGAGGAACAGGCGGCCAAGATCGGCCATCTGATCGCGCTCGGCGGCGATCATGCGATCGCACTGCCTTTGCTGCGCGCCGCCTCGAAGCGTCATGGCGGGCCGCTCGGCCTGGTCCATTTCGACGCGCATGTGGACACCTGGCCCGACAGCTTCGGCCAGCCCTATGGCCATGGCTCCTGCTTCTATCACGCGATCAACGAGGGCATCGTCGATCCGAAGCGCATGATCCAGATCGGGATCCGCTCGCCCTTAGGCCGTGACATCTATGACTGGACCGTGGGTAAGGGCGTCACCATCATCACCGCCGAGGAGGCCCACAATATGGGCCCGGCCAAGGTCGCCCAGGCGATCGTCGCCAAGACCGCGGGCCGCAAGAGCTATCTCACCTTCGACATCGACGGCATCGATCCGAGCCAGGCGCCGGGCACCGGCACACCCGAGATCGGCGGCCTCACCACGCTGGCGGTGCGCAGCATCCTGATGGGTCTGGCGCCGGTCGATTTCATCGGCATGGATATCGTCGAGGTCTCGCCGCCCTATGACGTGGCCGAGATCACGGCGCTGGCCGGCGCCACCGTGGCCTGGCTCTATCTCAGCCTCCAGGCGCAGAAGCGCGGCATCGGCCCCTGAGCCGGACGCGGTTGCTGGACCTGGCTCTCCCTCGAATACGGATTTGCGACAGACGATGACCGACCTCCGCCTTGCTCATGACCTCGCCTTCGAGGATCTCTATCGCCCGGAAGGCTTGGCCCGGATCGACCGGCTTTTCCTCGAAAGCCTCGATTCCGATCTGCGCGCCCAGCTCGAGGCGGCGCGTTCGGCGCCGGCCTCGCTCGTCGCCAAGGCCGAGTCCGAGCTGCTGCTGGCCGTGGCTCCCCATCTGGAAGATTTCCTGGCGAAGCTTTTCGGCATCGAAGCCGAGGTTCAGGCCTTGGCTGCGCGACACAACAAGCTGGCACCGCTCTTTACCTGCAAGCGGTTGTTCGTTCAGCGCCGCGCGCTCAAAGGGGCGAAGCCCGAAGAGTTGGCGACCCTCGATGCCGACGCGCTGCTGAAGGATCTGGGCCTCGCGGTCTCGCCCTTCGACGAGCTCGCCTTCGCCAATGCGGTGCAGGCTTGGCAGGCTGACGAGGCGGCGAATGCCGATAAGCTCGAGAAGGCCGCGCGCTACGCCGCCTGGGCCACGCTGACCGAGCCCGGTAAGGCGCGCCATCGCAAGGGCGTGCTCTTCAAGCAGCCGCGCAAACTGGATCACCTCAATCTGGTGCCGCTGCATGTCGCGGCGCATCATCCGGCTCATGCGCTGGAGCTGGGTGCCGCCGGCCATCATCGCCATCGCGAGGGCTTCGCGCTGACCGACCGCGGCACCGATCTCACCGGCGCGCTCGACCAGGCGAACTACTGCATCTTCTGCCACAACCAGGGCAAGGACAGCTGCTCGAAGGGCCTCAAGGAGAAGGACGGCACCTTCAAGAAGAGCCCGTTCAGCGTGACGCTCGCCGGCTGCCCGCTCGAAGAGAAGATCTCCGAGATGCACACGCTCAAGGTCGATGGCGTGGCGCTGGGGGCGCTCGCGATCGCCGTCACCGACAATCCGATGATCGCCGGTACCGGGCATCGCATCTGCAACGACTGCATGAAGGCCTGCATCTATCAGAAGCAGGAGCCGGTCGATATTCCGCAGGTCGAGACCCGCACCTTGAAAGACGTGCTCGATCTGCCCTGGGGCTTCGAGATCCACAGCCTGATGACGCGCTGGAACCCGCTCAATCTGCGGGTCCCGGTGGCGAAGCCCGCGTCGGGCCGCAAGGTGCTGGTGGCGGGTCTGGGGCCGGCGGGCTTCACGCTCGCGCATCACCTGTTGAACCAGGGCCATCTCGTCGTCGCGGTGGACGGGCTCAAGATCGAGCCGCTGCCGGCGGAGATCTCCGGCGTCGACGCCAAGGGCACGCGCGTTCCTTTCAAGCCGGTCCGCGATGTGACGGCGCTCTATGAATCGCTCGATGCCCGCGTGATGGCGGGCTTCGGCGGTGTTGCCGAATACGGCATCACCGTGCGCTGGAACAAGAACTTCCTGAAACTGATCCGGCTGCTGCTGGAGCGGCGCGCCAGCTTCGCGATGCATGGCGGGGTGCGCTTCGGCGGCACCATCACGCTCGACCAGGCCTTCGAGATGGGTTTCGACCATGTGGCGCTGGCGCTGGGTGCCGGCAAGCCCACCATCCTCGACATGCCGAACGGGTTGGCGCCGGGCGTGCGCCAGGCCTCGGATTTCCTGATGGCACTGCAGCTCACGGGTGCTGCCCGCGCAGAATCGATCGCCAATCTGCAGATCCGATTGCCGGTCGTCGTGATCGGCGGCGGCCTGACGGCGATCGACACCGCGACCGAGGCGCTCGCCTATTATCCGGTGCAGGTCGAGAAGTTCCTCAAGCGCTATGAGACGCTGGCGGCTGAGCGCGGCGAGGCCGAGGCGCGCCGCCTCTGGACGCCGACCGAGGCCGCGACCGCCGACGAGTTCCTCGCCCATGGCCGCGCCATCCGCGCCGAGCGCGAGCTCGCGAGCCGCGAAGGCCGCAGCCCGCATCTGACCCAGCTGATCGATGGCTGGGGCGGCGTCACGCTCGCCTATCGCCGCCGCCTGATCGATTCGCCGAGCTACACGCTCAATCACGAGGAAGTGGAGAAGGCGCTCGAGGAGGGCATCCGCTTCGGCGAGAATCTGTCGCCCAGCGAGATCGTGGTCGATGCGAACGGCCATACCCGCGCCATCCGCTTCAAGCGCGGCGAGAGCGACGAGATCGAGCTGCCGGCGCGGGCCGTGCTGGTCGCGGCCGGCACCAAGCCCAACACCGTGCTGGCGCGCGAGGACCGCGACAATTTCGGCGTGGACGGCGCCTATTTCCAGGCGGTCGATGAAGAGGGCGCGCGGACGCGTCCCGAGCGGCTGGCGAAGCCCGCTGCTGTGCGCGTGCTGCAGCAGTTCCGTCCCGATGGCCGTGCCGTCAGCTTCTTCGGCGATCTCCATCCCTCCTTCGCCGGCAATGTGGTGAAGGCGATGGCCTCGGCCAAGCAGGGCTGGCCGGTGGTGGATGCGACCCTGGCGAAGCTCCCGGCGGCGAAGGCCGGCGACGAGACGAAGTTCCTGGCCGCGATCAACCGCCAGCTCCGCGCCGTGGTGCATGCGGTCAACCGCCTGACGCCGACCATCATCGAAGTTGTCGTTGCAGCACCGCAGGCCGCCGGCAATTTCGAGCCGGGCGAGTTCTATCGCCTGCAGAATTACGAGGCCAATGCCTACCGGGTCGACGGCACGCTCCTCGCCATGGAAGGCATCGCGCTCACCGGCGCCTGGGTCGACAAGGAAAAGGGCCTGGTCGGGCTGATCGCGCTCGAGATGGGCGGCTCGTCCGATCTCTGCATGATGATGAAGCCGGGCGAGTCGGTGATCCTGATGGGGCCGACCGGCCATCCGACCGAGACGCCGGCCGACGAGACCGTGCTGCTGGTGGGCGGCGGCCTCGGCAACGCGGTGCTGTTCTCGATCGGCCGCGCTTTGCGCGCCGTCGGCTCGCGCGTGCTCTATTTCGCCGGCTACAAGAAGCTGATCGACCGCTACAAGATCGAGGACATCAAGGCCGCTTCCGACGTCGTGGTCTGGTGTTCCGACGAGGCGCCGGGCTTCGAGCCCGACCGGCCGCAGGACCGCGCCTTCGTCGGCAATATCGTTGCCGCCATGGCGGCCTATGCCGAGGGCAAGCTGGGTGCTCCCAGCATTCCCCTCCACGATGTCGATCGCATCATCGCGATCGGCTCGGACGGGATGATGGCCGCCGTGGGCCGCGCGCGTCACGCGGTGCTGAAGCCGTTCCTCAAACCCTCCCATCATGCGGTCGCGTCGATCAACTCGCCGATGCAATGCATGATGAAGGAGATCTGCGCCCAGTGCCTGCAGACCCATATCGATCCCTCGACCGGCGATCGCTATGCGGTCTTCACCTGCTTCAACCAGGATCAGCCGATCGATCAGGTCGATTTCAAGGGCCTGCGCGAGCGGCTGACGCAGAACGGCACGCAGGAGAAGCTGACGGCGCTCTGGATCGATCGCTGCCTCAAGCGCCTCTCGCTGCGCGCCGCAGCGGAGTAGGGCGGGGCGGCCGGGAGCTGCCCGCCTTCGCCTGACCCGCCTTTCGCCGCGGGTTTTCCTACGTTCGATCATGCAAGCACCACGATTGCAAGCGAGGTTGTCTGCAACCTGAGATATTCGGCGCGCTTCTAATGTTCCTATTTTGTTCCTTATAATTTTTCACTGAAAGTGGTATTATATTTCCATTTAACAACTGACAGGGAGCACTTCATCGATGGCCAAGCCTCGCGATCCTTCGAGCCTGCCGGAGGGCTGGAGCTACAGTCAGTTCGGCAATGGGACTTCCCAGCCGAACCCGCGTCCCGCGCCGAGAACGCCGCAGGGTCTGCTTTCCTATATCGAAGCGCTCCATCGCAAGGCCAACGACAACCCGCCACCCCCGGCACCACGTCATGCGCCGATGCTGGCGACGATGGGAGCGCAGATCGCGACCCCATCGTCCGCTCCCGCCTCGACCT
>NZ_JBOHKS010000282.1:0-16352 GCF_050729195.1 Hypericibacter sp. | reverse complement strand
GGTGAGGCGGATCAGCGGATAGATCGCGAAGGGCAGCTGCGCGCTCAACACCACCTGGCTCAGCACCAGGAGGCGCCCGACCGAATGCTCGCCCATGGCGAGCACGCCGGCGAGGGCCGGGATGAGGGCGAGGCCGCGGGTGATCAGGCGGCGCTGATAGCAGGGGATCTTGAGATCGATGAAGCCTTCCATGATCACCTGGCCGGCAATGGTCCCGGTGAAGGTGGAGCTCTGGCCGGAGGCGAGGAGGGCGATGCCGAACAACAGGCTCGCCATGACCGTTCCGGCGATGGGCTCCAGCAGGCGATAGGCATCCTCGATATCGGACACGGCCGTGGCGCCGGTCTCGTGGAAGGCCGCGGCGGCGAGAATCAAGATCGCGGCATTGACGAGGAGGGCCAGCAGCAGCGAGCCGGTGACGTCATAAGTCGCGAGCCGGATCGCGCCGCGTTTGGCCGTCACGGTCTCGCCGGTGAGCCGGGTCTGCACGATCGAGGAATGGAGATAGAGATTGTGCGGCATCACCGTGGCGCCCAGCACGCCGATGGCGATGTAGAGCGCGTCGCTATGTTCCAGAGCCGAGACCGAAGGCACCAACCCGGTGAGGATCAGGCCGAGATCGGGCCCGACCAGGATCAGCTCGACCAGGAAGCAGATGGCGATGGTGGCGATCAGCCCGAAGACGATGGCTTCGAGCCGCCGGAAGCCGCGTCCCTGCAGCCCCAGCACGATCAGCGTATCCAGCCCTGTCAGCACCACGCCCCAGGCGAGCGGAACGCCCAGCAGGAGCTTCAAGGCGAGCGCGCAGCCCAGCACCTCGGCGACGTCGCAGGCGACGATCGCGATCTCGGCCAGGATCCACATGCCGTTCGAGACGGCGGGGCGGTAGCGCTCGCGCGAGGCCCGCGCCAGATCCTTGCCGGAAGCGATGCCGAGACGCACGCAGAGGGTCTGGAGCAGGATCGCGGCGAGGCTCGACAGCACCACGACGAAGAGCAGGCTGTAGCCGAACTGGGAGCCGGCGGCGATATCGGTCGCCCAATTGCCGGGGTCCATATAGCCGACCGAGATGAGCAGGCCTGGCCCGGCGAAGCGCAGCATCCGGCGCCACAGCGCGAGGCTCGGATCGATGAAGATCGAGCCGCGGACTTCCGACGGGCAGAAGGGGGCCGTGGCGGTGGTGGGGAGGCGATACATGACCAGGCTAAGCTGGCGCAGCCGATCGGAGAGATCAAGCGGACCAAAGGCTTGCGCGGCGATCCCCCGGTCGGTTGCCCCTTGCCATTTCGCCGCCGGCTGGTGTCTCTTGCCCCGGAACGGGCGAGGGGCGCGCCAGGCGCCGCTGGTGGATTTCAAGGGGGAGTTCTGACGTCATGACGGGCAAGCGTTTCGAAGGTCGCCATGTGCTGATCTCGGGTGGGGCCGCCGGCGTGGGCGGCGAGGCCTCGCGGCTGTTCGCGGCCGAAGGGGCCAAGGTCACGATCGTCGATATCCTGGGGCAGGTCGGTCGCGATCTGGCGGCCGAGCTCACCAAGTCCGGCGCCCCGGCGTTGATGATCGAGGCGGACGTCTCCAGCGAGGACGCCGTCACCGCGGCGATTCGTCAGGCGGCCGAGCATTTCGGCCCGGTCGATGTGCTGCATAACCATGCGGGCACCACCATCGTGAAGCCGTTCCACGAGACCACCACGGTCGAGTGGAAGCGTCTCTTCGACATCAATGTCCATTCCATGTTCTTCATGACGCGCGCGGTCATTCCGGGAATGCTGAAGAAGGGGAAGGGCGTGGTGGTCAACACCTCCTCGGTCTCGGCGATCCTGGCGACGCCGATGGAGGTCGCCTATTGCTCGACCAAGGGCGCCTGCCATGTCTTCACCAAGGCGATCGCCACCGAATATCGCGACCAGAACATCCGCTGCAATGCCGTCTGTCCGGGTTTCATCCGCACCGGCCACGGGCTTCGCGAGATCGACGCGCTGCGCGGCTATGGCGTCAATGTCAGCGAGACCGACATCATCGACATGCAGGGGAGGATCTGCGAGCCGGTCGAGATCGCCCGCGCGGTGCTGTTCCTGGCGAGCGAGGATGCCAGCTTCATCAATGGCGAGACGCTGTTCGTCGACAACGGATTGTCGGTCAGGACCTGAGCGAGCGGCGGGAGCCGGCCCAGAAGTCGGACAGGGATTCGCAAACGGCCAAAAGGGGATGGCTCCCTGACCGATCTTCCGATGCCGGAAGTGCCGTCACGCTCCTCTTCGGGCAGCGCAGGAAGCCCATTAACATTTTGACATAAAAGGCAAAATTATCCTGCCTTCCCATTGCTTGTTGCGTATGCGAATGATAAGCGTTCTTAGAATACGGGCCGGGCGCTGATCATATCGAGGGGGCGCTCCGCGGTCGCGTTGCGAGTGCGTCTCAATGCTAATCCCATTTCTGATCATGCTGCGCGAGGGCATCGAGGCCGCGCTCATCGTCGGCCTGATCGCGAGCTATCTGAGACAGACCGGCCGTGGCGCCTGGATGCCGGTGGTCTGGGTCGGAATCCTCCTCGCCGTCGCGATGTCGCTCTTCATCGGCGCCGGGCTGCAATTCGCCAGCGCCGAGTTCCCGCAGAAGATCCAGGAGCTGTTCGAGGCGATCATCGGCTTCGTCGCGGTCGCCGTGCTGACCTCGATGGTGTTCTGGATGCGCAAGGTCTCACGCTCGATCAAGGCCTCGCTCCATGCCTCGGTCGATGCGGCGCTCGCTCATACGAGCGGGCAGGGCTGGGCGCTCATTGCCATGATCTTCTTCGCGGTCGCGCGCGAGGGTGTGGAATCGGTCTTCTTCCTGCTCGCGATCTTCCAGCAGAGCACCGGCAGTGCCGCGCCGCTCGGCGCGCTTCTGGGCGTCTTGGTCGCCGTCGCGCTCGGCTATGGCATCTATGTGGGTGGTGTGAAGCTCGATCTGCGCCGCTTCTTCCGCTGGACGGGCGTCTTCGTGCTCATCGTCGCGGCGGGAATTCTCGCCGGCGCGTTGCGCTCGTTGCATGAGGCGGGGATCTGGAACCATCTCCAGGCCATCGTTTTCGATCTGAGCGACACCCTGCCGATGGACAGCCCGCTGGGCACGATCTTTGCCGGCTTCTTCGGCTATCAGGACGCGCCAAGCCTGGGTGCCGTCATCGCCTATGTGGCTTTCCTGGCGGTCACGCTGTTCCTGTTCCTGTCGCCCCCGATGGTCCGCCAGGCCGCCCTTCCCACCAACCAGCCGAACCGTTGACGGAAAGACCAGACCCCTCGCCATGGCGACCAAATCTTCTGCTCCGACTCCCGGCCCCTCCCATCAGACGCTGATGAAGCTCGCCATTGTCGGCGCGCTCGTCCTGGTGATCGTCGCCGGCGTCATTTTCTATGTCGCCTCGCAGGCGGCGAAACATTCGTCGACGCCCGGCAATGCGATTACGGTCACCATCACCGATGCGAGCTGCGACCCCAATGAGATCACGGTGCCAGCGGGTCCGGCCAGCTTCGAGATCGTCAATAAATCGAGCCGCACCGTCGAATGGGAAATCCTCGACGGCGTCTATGTGATTGCCGAGCGTGAGAACATCACGCCGGGCCTGAGCCGGACCGTCACCGCCAAGGTCGCGCCGGGCGACTATGCGATCACCTGTGGTCTGCTCAGCAATCCCCGCGGCAAGCTCCATGTGACACCCTCGGCCGCCTCCATCGCCGAAGCCGCCAAGCCCTCGATGGTCGCCTTCATCGGCCCGCTGGCCGAGTACAAGGTCTATCTCGTGCTTGAATCGGGCGCGCTGGTCGCGGCGACGCAAGCATTCACCGACGCGATCAAGGCCGGCGACGTCGAGCTCGCCAAGACGCTGTATAGCCCGGCCCGCGCCGCTTACATGCATCTCGAGCCGGTGGCCGACCGGTTTGCCGATCTCGATACCGCGATCAATGCGCGCGCGGTCTATTTCGAGAAGCAGGAAGACGATCCCGCCTTCGGCGGCTTCCACCGGCTCGAATATGGCCTCTTCGCGAAGAACAGCACCGACGGTCTGGCGCCCATCGCCGACAAGCTCCTGACCGATGTGACGGCGCTCCAGCAGCGGGTGCGCCAGCTGCAGGTTCCGCCGGAGAAGATGGCGGACAGCGCCGCGCGGCTGCTGAGCAAGGTCGCCGACAGTGCCGCCGCGGGCGACGAGGATCGCTACAGCCACAGCGATCTGGCGGACTTCCAGGCCAATGTCGAAGGGAGCCGCAAGATCGTGACGCTGCTGCGGCCCCTGACCGAGAAGGCCAACCCGGATCTGGCCAAGAGCCTCGACACGCAGTTCGACGCGACCTTGGCCAAGCTCGCCAGCTTCAAGCAACAGGACCAGTACCCATCTTACGACCGGCTGAGCGACGCGGACCGGGCGGCGATCGCCGACCAGATGCGCGCGCTCGCCGCGGAGATCACCAAGGTCAATGCCGCTCTTGGATTGGAATGAGCGCTATGGAGGCGATGAGATGAAAGATCGCAAATCCAACGAACCGACTTCGGCCGACCCCACCTCGACAAGCCCCCTCTCTACAAGTCGACGCCGTGTCCTGATCGGGTTGGGTGCCGCCGGTGGCGCTCTCACCGGCAGCCTGATGGCCGGAACTCCGGCCTCGGCCGACAGCGAAAGCGTCACCAACGCGCCGGTCAGCGACAAAACGCAGGAGCGCCAGCCCTTCTATGGGCTGCGCCAATCCGGCATCGTCACGCACCGGCCCACCAACGGCATGATCGCCAGCTTCGACGCTCTGGCGGCGACGCCGGCCGACCTGGTGCGGATGTTCCAGACGCTGACCGAGCGCATCGCGTTCCTGACCCAAGGCGGCGAGCCGCCATCGCTCGATCCGAAACTGCCGCCGGCGGATAACGGCATCCTCGGGCCGGTGGTGTCCCCGGACAATCTGACCATCACCGTTTCGGTCGGTTCGTCGCTGTTCGACGATCGGTTCGGACTGAAGCGCCTCAAGCCGGCGCGTCTCGTCCGGATGACGAGCTTTCCCAATGACGCACTCGACGCCTCTCTCTGCCATGGCGACCTGTCGCTGCAGATCTCGTCCAACACGGCCGATACCAACATCCACGCGCTGCGCGACATCGTGAAAAAGCTGCCCGATCTGCTGCTGTTGCGCTGGAAGCAGGAAGGTTCCGTGCCCCCTTTGCCGGTGCAGTCGGGCGTGCCGCCGCAAAGCGCCCGCAATTTCCTCGGTTTCCGCGATGGGTCGGCCAATCCCAGCCCGCAGGATTCCGATCTGATGGAGCGCATCGTCTGGGTGCAGCCGGACAGCGACGAGCCGGGCTGGGCCACGAACGGCACCTATCAGGCGGTCCGCATCATCCGCAATTTCGTCGAGCGCTGGGATCGCACGCCGCTGCAGGAGCAGCAAAACATCATCGGACGCCACAAGGGGACCGGAGCCCCGATGCAGGGCGGGACCGAGCATGACGTGCCCGACTACGCCGGCGATCCCGAAGGCAAGGTCACGCCGCTCGATGCGCATATCCGCATGGCCAACCCGCGCACCCATGGATCCGAAGCCAATCTGATCCTGCGCCGTCCCTTCAACTATTCGAACGGCGTCACGAAGTCGGGACAGCTCGATCAGGGGCTGCTGTTCATCGCCTATCAGTCGGACCTGGAGAAGGGGTTCATCTCGGTCCAGAAGCGGCTCGCTGGCGAGCCGCTCGAGGAATACATCAAGCCAGTCGGCGGCGGATTCTTCTACACCCTGCCCGGCGTCGCCAATGAGAGGGATTTCTTGGGCCGGACACTGCTCGAAGCTGCCGGCGCTGCACAGCCCGGCAACTGACAACACTCATCAGAAGACAGGAGCTATCGATATGACGTTACGCCTTCCTCTCATGGCCGTGGGCCTGGCCTTGGCGCTGGGCAGCATGGCGGGATCCGCGCGTGCCGCCGTGGCGCCGATGGACCTCGTCGGGCCGGTCTCCGAATACAAGATCTACGTGTCCGAGAAGCTGCAGAAGCTGGTGGCCGACACCAAGGCCTTCACCGATGCGGTCAAGGCCGGCGACATCGAGAAAGCCAAAGCGCTGTTCGGCCCGGCCCGCATGAGCTATGAGGCGATCGAGCCGGTCGCGGAGCTGTTCAGCGATCTCGACGTGGCGATCGATTCGCGCGCCGACGATTACGAGCATGCGGAAGCCGATCCGGGCTTCCCCGGTTTCCACCGCATCGAATACGGGCTCTGGGCGCAGAACAGCACCAAGGATCTGGCCCCCATCGCCGACAAGCTGATGGCCGACGTGAACGAGCTCAACAAGCGCATCGCCGAGCTGACCTTCCCGCCGGACAAGGTCGTCGGTGGCGCTGCCGCGCTGATGGAGGAAGTCGCCGCGACGAAGATCTCGGGCGAGGAAGACCGCTACAGCCACACCGATCTCTACGACTTCCAGGGCAATTTCGACGGCTCGCGCAAGATCTTCGAGCTGTTCCGTCCGCTGGTCGCCAAGGACGATCCGGCCTTCGTGGCGAAGGTCGATGCCAATTTCCAGACGCTCGAGACGACCCTCGCGAAATACAAGAAGGGCGACGGCTTCGAGCTCTATGACAAGCTGACCGATGCGGACCGCAAGATTCTCGCCGGCGCGGTCAACACGCTGGCCGAGGATCTGTCGCAGCTCCGCGGCAAGCTCGGGCTGAACTGAGGCATGACCGCGACGCCTCGGAGGCTAGACCTCCGGCCGGCGAACTGAAGGAACCGCGACGGCCCCGGCCGTCGCGGTTTTCTTTTACGCTTCAGCTCGGCCTGAAGGTCACTTCGGCGTGAAGGTCACATGGAGCGAGGTCGGGGCCCGGAACTCCCAGCCGCGGAACCGCGGCGGTTTCTCCGGCACCAGCGCCAGGTCGGGAAGCCGCTGCAGGAGGGAGCGCAGCAGCGAGATCACGAGACGCTGGGCGAACCAGCGCCCGGCGCAGAAATGCGAGCCGAAGCCATAGGCGGCATGGCCGGTCTCGGTGCGGTGGATGTCGAACCGGTCCGGATCGCGATAGCGGGCCTCGTCGCGGCAGGCCGAGGAAATGACCGAGGCGACCGGCGCGTCCGCAGGAATAGCGATCCCTCCCAGTTCCATGTCCTGGGTGGCCCGGCGCATCTGGGTTCCGATGGGCGCCATCCAGCGCAGGCCTTCATCCGCCGCCTTGGGCAGCAACGTCTCGAAGTCGGCCTTCAGCGCCGCATATTGCGCATGATCGGACAAAAGGGCGACTAGCGTCGAGGCGGCTCCATGGCCGGGCTCCTGCATGCCGCCCAGGAGCGCGACCTTGATGGAGGGCAGCAGGAGCGCGCGCGGGCGGGTCTGCCCGGACGGCATGCCGTCATGAAGCATATGGGACATCGCCGACCCGTCCGGCTCGCGCTCCAGGCGTTCGAAGATCGGAACGATGACGGCCTCGACCTCTCTGTTGATCGGGTCCGAAATCGCCAATTTTGCCGGGTCGTTCTCGTAATTGGCGGCGCCGATGGCGAGCCCATGGAACCAGCGCAGCAGCGTTTCCGCATCGACATGGCCGAAACCCAGCGAGCGGGCGAGACAGAGGCTCGAGACCGGCTCGAAATAGTCGGCGATGAGATTGGCATGGCCCTGCGGCGCAAAGCGGTCGAGATGGTCCTCGATGATCGGGTTCGCCAGCCCGTCGATATAGTCGGCGACGGTACGCGGTTTGTATTTCGTGTCGAAGCCGCGCCGCAGCTCGCCATGCACCGGGCCGTCGCTGGTCAGGATGGTCGGCTTGCCCATGGAACGCTCGACCGGTGAGCTCGGCACCTCGGCCGCGAACAGGCCCGTATTCTTGCTGACGAACTCGACATCCTGCCAGCGGGTCACGAACCAGACATTGGCGGCCGGGACCCAGGCGACCGGCGCCTCGCGCCGCAGCCGGGCATAGATCGGGTAGGGGTCCTCGTCGAGCGCCTCGACGGTGATCTGATCGGCGATGGCCATTCGCAGGGCTCCCGTTTCGGCGATCCGTCGTGGGACGAAAAAAGCCAGGGGCGGGTGCCCCTGGCCTGATGTCGTCGCTTATTGCCGCAAGGTTATTTCCCCGATTGATGGGCGCCGAGCTGGGCGAAGCGCGCCGGCGAGTTGTTCTTGAGAAGTGCCGCCGCAATGATGCCCAACACCGCCGCCGCCGGCACCAGCATCGGAAGGCCGATCGCCAAAGCCGGTTGAGCGCCTGTGAGCGCATCGAAGTGAATCACCACCAGAACCGCGATGATGGCCAGAATGACGCCGGCCACCAGCGGCGCCAGCATGGTCTTGAAGCCCGAGGTCTCCAACTCTTGCGAACGCTTGAAGAAAGCGATGACGGAAAAAGAGGCCAAGGCCATCAGCACGATGACGCTCAAGGTCGCGACATTGGTCAGCCAGGTGAAGAGCGCGAGGACCGGGTCCTGGCCGGTGATGACGAAGATGGCCAGCACGATCACGGCGAGCACCGTCTGCAGGGCAGATCCGAGATGCGGGCTCTGATGGGTGGCGTGGGTCTTGCCGAGGCCCACCGGCAGCAGGCCCTCGCGGCCGAGCACATAGAAGTAGCGGGCGGCGGCGTTGTGGAAGGCGAGGAGTGCTGCAAAGACGCTGGAGATCATGAGCAGCATCATGATCGTGGTGAGCGTCGAGTTTGCATACTGATCCGAGAGGCCGAACACGAAGCTGGTCGGGTCCTGCAGGCCCTGCAGCGTCGGCAGCAGCTTATCCGGACCGGTGGCAAGGACCATGCACCAGGTCGAGATGGTGTAGAAGACGCCGATCAGCAGCACTGAAAGATAAGTCGCCCGCGGGACGGTCCGCTCCGGATCGCGCGCCTCTTCGCTGTAGATGGTGGTGGCCTCGAAGCCCATGAAGGCCGCGAAGCAGAGCAGCATGCCGATGGTGGTCGAGCCGCTCAAGAAGGCGTCGGGCGTGAAGCTGGTCAAGCTGATGCCCTCGGCGCCGCCAGCGCCCAGGATGGTGGCATCGAGGATCAGGACCGCGATGTACTCGGCGATGACCAGCACCGCCAACACCTTGGCCGAGAGGTCGATCTGGCGATAGCCCAGCACGGCGATGATCGCTATGGCGATCAGCGACCAGACCCACCAGGGCAGGTCGATGCCGACGATGGCCGACAGCGTTCCCGCCGTTACGGCACCGAACAGGCCCAGAAGACCGATCTGCATGGTGTTGTAGGCAAGGATGGCGATGTAGGCCGCGGCACCGCCGGCGAGACCGCCGAGACCGCGGGAGGTGAAGGCGAAGAAGGAGCCGGCATTCGAGATATGCCGGGCCATGGTCGTGTAGCCGACCGAGAACAGCAGCAGGATCAAGGTCACGACCAGCACGGCGGCCGGAACGCCGGGGCCGTTGCCGAACAGCATCGCGATCGGATAGCCGCCGGCGACTGCCGTCAGCGGTGCGGCTGCCGAAACCACGAAGAAGGTCACGGCCGCCACGCCCAGGGCGTTGCGCCGGAGCCGGTCGGGCGACGCCCCGGCCGAGGTTGTCGTCGATTGAGCCATGCTGTCCTCCCCTGACACGCGCGAAGGGGCCGAACAATCTCGATCCCCCGCTATGCTGTTGCGGCACGGAAGAGGCCATCCGCCCCTCGGCCGGATCACACGCTCCGGCACGACCTCAAGGTCCCGCGCGGCGTGTTTGTCGTTCATTCGATGTCGAACGATAATACAGACCTTGAACCGGAGCAAGAGAGCCGTCGGAGGGGACGGGCCGCAAAACCGGGAAGACATCAGCGCGGCTGTTTCGGTTTCGCTCGGCGATGCTATAACCGGCGCCGATGCTCGATCGGGAGTTCGCCTTGACCAAGTCACGCCGCACTGCAGCAAAGCCCATTGCCCCCGTGAAACGGCCGGATAGCGCCGGCAAGGCCAACGGCAAGAAGATGCAGAGCCATCGCTCGCAGAAGCCGCTGGCGGAGCTCCTGGGCGAGCGGCGGGTCGCGGGCCTCGGCATCAATCTCGATTCGATGGCGCTGGTCTCGAACATCCATCGCGCCTCGGGCTTCATCCGGCAGCATTTCGAGCGCAGCGTCCTCAAGGACCCGGACCTCCACTGGTCGGCCTTCGTTGTGCTCTGGTGCCTCTGGATCTTCGGCGAGCTCGAGACGCGGCGGCTGGCGATCGAAGCCGGGGTCGCGAAGAGCACGCTTTCCAGTATTCTCAATATGCTGGAGGGACGGAAGCTGCTGCGGCGGCGGACCAACGAGCTGGAGCGCCGGCTCGTCATCGTCAATCTGACCGCGGCCGGCACGGAGCTGATCAGCAAGCTCTTTCCGAAGTTCAATGCCGAGGAAACCCGCATCGTCGCCAAGCTGACGGCGCGCCAGATGGATTCCGCGACCGACGCCATCCGCATGATCCTGGCGACGATCGGCGAGATGGACGGTCCGGTGGGCGAGGACAGCTAGGGGTTTCTCAAGCCTTGACGGCAGCGTACCCCCGGCTTGACTCAAGGGGGCCTTTGCCAGATTATTCGACATCGAACGATTTTTGGAGCCGGACATGTCTGCGCGGGTCGAAGGCGTGGAGGTCGATACCCGACATTGGATCGGCGGGCGGCGCATCGACAGCGCCGAACGGTTCGAGAGCATTTCGCCGATCGACGAGACGCCGATCGCGGCCCTGGCGCGGGCCGGTGCTGCCGAGGTCGATCACGCCGTCGCGGCAGCTTCCCAAGCCTTCAAGACCTGGTCGCGCACCAGCCGCGAGGAGCGAGCGCGGCTGCTCCACCGCATCGCCGACATCGTCGAATCCAAGGTTGAATCTCTGGCCGTGGTCGAGACGCGCGACAATGGCTCGCTGCTGCGCTCGCACCGCCGCGGGGTGATGCCGCGCGTGGCGATGAATTTCCGTTTCTTCGCCGACTGGCTGCTGCAGCTCGATCATGCCGACTTCGAGGTCCGCAATCACCGCAATCATGTGAGCTGGGATCCGAGCGGCGTCGCGGCCATCATCACGCCCTGGAATGCGCCCCTGATGCTGGGAACCTGGCGCATCGCGCCGGCGCTCGCGGCTGGCTGTACCGTCGTCTACAAGCCGCCGGAATGGGCGCCGCTGACGGCTTCGCTCCTGGCCGATATCACGGCCGAAGCAGGGTTGCCGGACGGCGTCTTCAACGTCGTGCAGGGGATCGGGCGCGAGGCGGGGGCCGCGCTGGCGCGCCATCCGAAGATCCGGCGCCTCAGCTTCACTGGCTCGGTGGCGACCGCCAAGCAGATCGCGGCCTCGGCAGCCGAGAACCTGGTGCCGCTCTCCTTCGAGCTCGGCGGCAAGTCGCCCTATCTGGTGTTTGCCGATGCCGATCTCGACCTCGCGGTGAACACGGCCGTCGGCCAGTATGACAATGCCGGCCAGGTCTGCCTCGCCGGCACGCGCATTCTTGTCGAGGAGAGCATCCGCGGGCGTTTCCTCGAGGCCTTTCTCGCCAAGGCCAGGGCGATCCACCAGGGCGATCCGCGCGACGAGACGACCGATATCGGCCCGCAGATCAGCCGGCCGCATTTCGAGCGGGTCGACGGCTATGTGCAGCGCGCGACCGCATCGGGCCTGAAGCCCACGCTGGGTGGCGGCCCGAACACGGATCTTGGCGGGATCTATTACTGCCCGACCTTGTTCGTCGATCCGCCTGCCGGCAGCGAGATCCTTCGCGAGGAGGTGTTCGGGCCGGTGCTCTGCCTGCAGTCCTTCCGCGACGAGACGCAAGCCATCGCCATGGCCAACGACACCGACTATGGCCTGGCGGCGATCGTCATGACCGGCGACGAGAAGCGCGCCGAACGCGTCACCTCGCAGGTCTCGGCAGGCCTGGTCTGGAACAACTGCTTCTTCGTGCGCGATCTGCGCCAGGCCTTCGGCGGCAATGGCAAGTCGGGTATCGGTCGCGAAGGCGGCAGCTGGTCGTTCGATTTCTATTGTGACGTCAAGAACAGCGTCTATGCGCCGAATGGCTGGAGGAACAATGGGTGAGGTCGTCGCCTGTGGGCTGATCGCCCATGTCCCCACGGTCATGCTGCCGCTGGAGATCCGCCATGAGCTCAATAACGGCCAGGATTTCAGTGTGGTCGACGGGTTCAAGCGGCTGCGCAGCGAGGTGCTGTCGAAGCTCGACTATGACCTCGTGATCGTTTTCGATTCTCATTGGTTCTCGACCGTCGAGTTCCTCGTCACCGGCCATGAGCGCCGCCACGGGAAATTCACCTCGGACGAGCTGCCGCGCGGCATGTCGCAGGTGCCTTATGACGCACCCGGCGATCCGGCCTTCGCCAAGGCCGCGTCCGCCAACGCGCGCAAGCATGGCACCTGGATCACCGCGATCGACGACCCCTACCTGCCGATCCATTACGCGACGGTCAATCCGCTGAAATATATGCAGCGCGACAAGGAAGCCTGGCTATCGGTCAGCTGCTGCCAGACGGCGGAGAGCGAGGATTTCCTGCGGGTCGGCCGCGCGCTGCGCGAGACCATTGCCGGCATCGATCGTCGCGTGGTGCTGCTGGCCTCCGGTGCGATGAGCCATAAATTCTGGCCGCTGCAGAAACTGCGCGAGCATGAGGCGGCAGGGGTCGAGCATATCTTCAGTCCGGCCCATTCCGCGGCCGATCTCGAACGGATCGAATGGATGAAGGCGGGCGACCATGCCCGCCTGCTGCGCACCATGCCGGAGTTCCTCCGGTTCAAGCCGGAGGCCAATTTCGGCCATTATCTGATGATGGCGGCGGCCCTGGGCGAGGAGAATTTCACCGCGCCGGGCCGGCTCTTCAGCGACTATGAGAACGCGATCGGGACCGGCCAGGTCCATGTCTGGTTCGATCGGCCGAAAGACGGTTGGAACGCCCGGCGCCGCGCGGCGGAATGAGGCGGATCGAAGGGAGAGGGATGTGACGCGGGAATTTCGTCGGATCTTGCTGGCGGGCGCCGTGGTCGAGACCGAGCGCCAGGGCGAGGAGCTGGTGGCGCGCGATGGCAGGCGGGTCGCGATCGCCGAGGCGATCCATCTGCCGCCGGCGGTGCCGACCAAGGTGATCGCGGTCCATCTCAACCATGTGAGCCGCGTCAAGGAATTCCAGATCAAGCTGTCAGCGACACCGACCTATTTCCAGAAACCGACCTCGGCGCTCAATGCCCATCGCGGCGATGTGGTGCGGCCCAAGAACTGCAAATGGCTGAATTATGAGGGCGAGGTCGGGATCGTCATCGGCCGGCGCTGCCGCAATGTCAGTCAGGCGGAAGCGGGCGATTACATCGCCGGCTACACGGTCGCCAACGATTTCGGCCTGCATGATTTCCGCGACACCGATGCGGGCTCGATGCTGCGCGTCAAGGGCAGCGACACGCTCTGCCCGCTGGGGCCCGGGCTCGTCACCGGCTGGGATTTCCGGAACAAATATCTGCGCACCTATGTCAATGGCCAGATCAAGCAGGACGGCAACACCGCCGAGATGACCTGGGACATGCATTACCTGGTGGCCGACATCGCCCGTAACATCACGCTGGAGCCGGGCGATGTGCTGCTGTCGGGCACGCCGGCCAACTCGCGTCCCGTGAAACCGGGCGATCTTGTCGAAGTGGACGTGGAGGGGCTCGGACGGCTCTCGAACCGTATCGTCGAAGGGCCGCTGCCGATCCGTACCGAGCTCGGCGCCCAGCCGTCGGAGTCCGAAGAGGTGCTCTCGACCGCGCTGGGCGGCGAATGGGAGTTCCGCGGCATCCGTCCGCCCAAGAAGCCCGGCGCCTGAGGTCATCCCCCATGTCGAAGCAACAAGGCTTCTTCTATCCCCGCAGCGCCACCGGCCAGGCCTCGCTCCTGCCGCCACCGCCCTGGTTCTATTCGGGCGATCTCCTGACCATCGAATACCGGACCGACCCGGCGTGGGTGGCCGAGCTGCTGCCCGCACCCCTGACCCTGGCGCCCGAGGACCCCGGCGCCGTGGCGCTGATCTGGGCCGATTGGCAGTCCTGCGGCGGCACCAAGGCCGAGCTGCTGGACCCCATCCGCGCGCAATATAAAGAGTGCTTCGCGGTGGTGCGCTGCGCCTTCGAGGGCCGGGTCTATTCGCGCTGCCTCTATATTTGGGTCGACAAGGATTTCGCGTTGCTGCGCGGCATCCATCAGGGCTATCCGAAGAAGTTCGGCTCGATCCATATGACGCGCCCGCATCCCTTCGCGCCGGCGCCGCAGGTGGCGGCGGGCGGCAGCTTTGGCGCCACCTTGGCCGCCAACGATCGTCGTCTCGCCGAGACGGTCATCACCTTGAGCGAGCCCACCGAGCGCAACGGCTTCGTCAACGGCCATCCGATGGCGCATCATCGCTGGCTGCCGGCGATCGACGGCAAGGGCGATGTCCATGCCGAGCTGATCGAATCCGGCGGCGCGAAGTTCGAGGGCGCCAAGCCCTGGCGGGCCAAGGTCGATCATTTCGAGATGTTCGACTCTCCGACCGAGGAGCTGTCCCGGCTCGAGGTGAAGGAGATGATCGGCGCCTATTACCGCCAGATCGGCGTGATCTGGAACGGCGGCAAGTCGCTGGTGCCGTCGATCGAGCGCTAGGCCGGGAGGGGTTTCATGAGGATCGCCGGATGACCAGTTTCACGCCCACCGATGACGGCCATGCCGATCTCTCGGACCATGACGCGTTCCTGGACGGCGCGCCGCACAACACTTTCGCGCGACTGCGTCGCGAGGATCCGCTGGCCTGGAGCGAGATGAAGGGGGCGAAGGGCTTCTGGTCCATCACGCGCCACCAGGATGTGCTCGATCTCAACCGGAATTTCGAGCTGCTGAGCTCGGCCCGCGGCATCCGCATGGAAGACCAGACCTATGAGGAATATCTGGCGCGCCGCACCTTCCAGGAGACCGACCCGCCCGACCATTCCCGCACCCGCGTCCTCGTCAGCAAGGCCTTCTCCAAGCCGGTGGTGGCGCTGTTCGAGGAGCAGATTCGCCTGATCTGTGATTCGATTCTCGACGATGTGATGGAGCGGCGCAGCTTCGATGCCGTCAAGGATGTGGCGCGGCAATTGCCGATGCGCATGCTGGGCCAGATCCTGGGCACGCCCGAGGCCGATCTCGACTGGCTGGTGGAGAAGGGCGACCAGCTCATCGCCAACACCGATCCGGAATTTACCGAGCATGTGCTCGACAAGGCCGATACCGACGCCTACCGCTTCATGCCCTTCCGCTCGCCGGCAGGCGCCGATCTCTACGACTATGCCAAGAAGCTGATGCAGGACAAGCAGCGCCGCGGCGATACCTCCGGCGTGCTGCATCTGATCCTGCAGCCCGACGCTCATGGCAATGTCATCTCCGAGACCGAGTTCCGCAACTTCTTCTGCCTGCTGGTGGCGGCCGGCAACGACACCACCCGCTATTCGATCGCGGCCTCGCTCTACGCGCTCGCCAACCGGCCCGAACTGATGAAGCAGCTGCAGGCGGGCGAGGGTAATATCTGGGAGACGGCGCCCGACGAGTTCATCCGCTGGGCCTCGCCCACCATGCATTTCCGCCGCACCGCGACGCGCGATTTCGAGATGCATGGCAAGACGGTCAAGGAAGGGGACAAGGTCATCCTCTGGTTCGTCTCCGCCAATCGCGACGAGCAGGCCTTCGACAATCCGTTCGAGGTCAATCTGCTGCGCACGCCCAATCGCCATGTCGCCTTCGGCCAGGGCGGCCCCCATATCTGCCTCGGCATGTGGCTGGCGCGGCTCGAGGTGCGGATCCTGCTGCAGGAGATGGTGAAGCGGATGACGCGCATCGAGCAGACCGGCCCGCATGAATATCTGCGTTCCAATTTCATCGGCGGCATCAAGCGGCTGCCGGTGCGGATCGCCTTGCACTAACGAAAAAGACGTCAGGGAGAGAGACATGCCCTCGGGCGAACGGCTTCGGCTTCTGTTCTGCGACCATCTGAGCCTGGCGCGCGGGAAATACCTCCCCGCCAGCAAGATCGGCGACGGCTCCTCGCGCTTCTGCCAGGGCACCTTCGCGGTCACCTATGACAAGGAGATGCAGCCGGCACCCGGCGGCAAGATGCTCGAAGGCCTGCCCGACATGGACGCGGTCTATAAGGGCGACGATATCCGCCAGGGCTGGGAGCCGAACACCAAGGTGGTGATGGCCGATCTCTACGAGACCAGCGGCAACCCGCTCGGGCTCTGCGGCCGCAGCCTGCTGAAGCGGACGGTCAAGGAATGGCAGGCGCTGGGCTTGACCCCCAAGGTCGGGCTCGAGCTCGAGGCCTTCGCCTTCCAGCGCGACGAAAACGGCAAGCTGGTGCCCTATCACACGCCGGGCGCCTATGTGTACAGCAC
>NZ_JBOHKS010000281.1:0-35083 GCF_050729195.1 Hypericibacter sp. | reverse complement strand
TTGGCTATGGGGGGCCGGATCAGATCAACGGCAATGGTGGCAGTGACAGCATCGACGGGCATGCCGGCGCCGATACGATCAGTGGCGGCAGCGGCAATGACACGCTCGATGGCGGCAACGATACCGTCGGCGATCACCTCGACGGCGGGTCAGGCAACGACCTGCTTCTGACCCGCACCGCCGATCAGGCGGCAGGTGGGAACGGCGACGATACCATTCGGCTGTTCGACAACACCGGGTTCGGCACGATCGACGGCGGCGATCAGATAGGGCAGGACCTGAGGGTCCATCAGGGCGATGTGCTGCAATTCAACGGCAGCCTGGATCTGACCCAGCCCGCGGTCAGCGCCCGCATCCACGGCATCGAGACCCTGTCCATGAAGGACGGGCACGGCACCGGCTCACTGACGTTGAACGTCAACGACGTGCTCGATCTCGGCGACGGGACCTTTGCCCCGACGATCGCGGGCGAGCATGCGCCCGGCAAGGGTGCGGCAGTCCGCGTCAATGGCGACAGTGGCGATCAGCTCACGCTCAACGGCGCGTTCTGGAACGCGATCGACGCCGGCAACGCACCCCATGACTATCATGTCTATGCGTCGCAAAGCCCCGGTGGCAACGTCTATGCCGTGGTGAACGACGACGTGACTGTCCATCTGACGACCTGACGGCAGAAGACCGGACGAATGCGGAGGGTGGCGTCTGTCCGGCGCGCCCTCCGCGGGACCTCAGTCTTCTTGCCGGTGCACGTCATGCACCACGCAGCCGGAGCCTTCGGGCGGCATCTCGAGCCACTGCTTGTGCTTGAGCGTGTTCATGGTGTCCTCGAAGCCGCTCTGCCAATGCTCGCGCATGGAGGTGCCTGAGAACTCGTAATCCTTGGCCTGCCCCTCATAGGCCTTCTGCTGATAGATCAGCTGCAGGATCACGATCTCGGGCAGGTCGGAGAGCTCGTCGCGAAGCTTCTTCTCTTCCTCGTTCAGCAGCTCGTCCGGGACCTTCTTCAGCGCGTGGCCCAGGCGCGTCTTCCATTTGTGCAGGCGGCGATAGACGTCCGTGTTGTAGCGGGTGCGCGAGGAATAAATGATGTCTTTCTGCCGGGCCATCACGTCCTGGATGTCGCGTGGCATGGGACCGCGCGCATTGAAGAGGTCGACCTGGAAGGCCAGCGTATTGAGGCTGTCCTCCTCGTCGAGCAGCTGCTGCAGCGGCGTGTTCGAGACGATGCCGCCATCCCAGTAGTAGTCGGTGCCGATCTTGATCGACGGCAGGGCCGGCGGCAGGGCGCCGCTGGCCATGACATGCTCCGGCTCGATGATCTCCTTCGCATTGTCGAAATACATGAAGTTGCCGGTCATCACATTGACGGCGCCGACGGCGAACCGGATCTCCTGGTTGTTGATCATCTTGAAATCGACCAGTTCCAGCAGGGTCTCGCGCAGCGGCGCGCTGTCATAATAGCTGATGGCGTCGCGGGCACCGGTGGCGGCGAACCAGGGCCCCGGAATCCGGGGCTCGAAGAAGCCCGGCTGCCCGCTCGAAATGGTGAGAAGCGAGCTCACGGTGTTGCGGATCTTGCGATAGATGTCGCCGTCGGGCGTGTAGTGCCAGACCTTGCGCTCGGTGATCCGCTCCCAAAAGGTCCTGAGCCGGTCCAGCCGCTGTTCCGGCAGATTGCCGGCGATGATGGCGGCGTTGATGGCGCCGATCGACACGCCCGAAACCCAGTCCGGCTCGATCCTGGCTTCATGAAGCGCCTGGTAGACGCCGGCCTGATAGGCCCCCAGCGCACCCCCGCCCTGCAGGATCAGGGCCACCCGGTCGCAGCGCTCGGGCCGCCAACCCCGTGTGGCAGCGGGCTTAACTCCAACTGGCGTCTGGGCATCCATCACAAATCTCCTGAAGTTCGGCCGCCGGGCCGCGCCCGGAACATTAGAGCAGCGATATGACGAGCAGGTGACGTGACAAGGCGCCTATAACCTACCATCTTCGGAGTCACCGTGCTGTCAAACAATCGTCGCACAGGCGTGGCCGTTGTTCCTATATGAGGGGACCCGGTCGCACCGACATCCTCCTTCGCCCGGCTTTTTCGCGGCCTCTCGCCGCAGACTCCCTCCCCTTACATGGATGAATCATCATGAACGCCACGAAGACCGCCCTCATTACCGGCTCGACCAGCGGCATCGGCCTCGAGATCGCGCGCGAATTCGCCAAGCAAGGCACCAACCTCGTGCTGAACGGCTTTGGCAACGCACAGGAGATCGAGACCCTGCGTGCGGGCCTCGCCAAGGAGCACAAGATCGAGGTGATCTACAGCCCTGCGGATATCAGCAAGCCGGCCGACATGGCACAGATGATCGCGCTTGCCGAGAGCAAGTTCGGCGGCGTGGATATTCTCGTGAACAATGCTGGGATCCAGTTCGTCTCGCCGATCGAGGAGTTCCCGATCGAAAAATGGGATTCGATCCTGTCCATCAACCTCTCGGGGGCCTTCTACGCCACGCGCCTGGTCGTGCCCTATATGAGAAAGAAGAAATGGGGCCGCATCATCAACATGTCGTCGGCGCACGGCCTGGTGGCCTCGCCCTTCAAGGCGGCCTATGTCGCGGCCAAGCACGGGCTGCTGGGCCTCACCAAGACCGTGGCGCTGGAGACCGCCGAGGCCGGCATCACCGTCAACGCGATCTGCCCCGGCTATGTGATGACGCCGCTGGTGCAGAAGCAGATCCCCGACACGGCCAAGGCGCGCGGCATCTCGGAAGAAGCCGTCATCCGCGACGTCATCCTGGAAGCGCAGCCGACCAAGAAGTTCGTCGAGGTCTCGGATGTCGGCGCCCTCGCCGTCTTCCTTGCCTCCGATGCCGCCGCCTCGATCACCGGTGCTGCGCTGTCGATCGATGGCGGCTGGACCGCACACTGAACGCAAAAGCTAAAAGAGACCAAGGGAAGATCATGCGCAAGGAAGACGTTCTCCGCCTGCCCTCCATGCCGCTGGCGAGCCCCAGCTATCCGGCCGGGCCCTATCGCTTCGTCAATCGCGAATACATGATCATCAGCTACGAGACCGATCCGGCGGTCATTCGCGAACAGCTGCCCGAACCGCTCGAACCGCTTGCGCAGCCGCTGGTGGCCTTCGAATGGATCCGCATGCCGGACAGCTCGGGCTTCGGCAGCTACACCGAGTCAGGCCTGGTAATCCCCTGCCGCTTCAAGGGCGAGGACGTCAATTTCTGCAGCCAGATGTATCTCGACGACGACCCGCCGATCGTGGCGGGTCGCGAGATCTGGGGCTTTCCCAAGAAGTACGCCCATCCGAAGTTCGAGATCGTCAAGGACACGCTGACCGGCACATTGGCATATGCCGGACAGCCCGTGGCCATGGGCACCATGGCCTACAAGCATGAGAGCATGGCCGGCAACGGCGCGAAGACCACGGCCACGCTCTCCAAGACCCAGATCAATCTGAAACTGATCCCGGGCGTCGATGGCCGCCCCGAGATCTGTCAGCTCGTCGCCTATAACCTGACCGAGATCACCGTGAAGGGCTCCTGGGCCGGCCCCGCGCGGCTCCATCTCATTCCCCATGTGAACGCCCCGGTCGCCGATTTTCCTGTGCGACGCGTGCTCGGCGCGCACCATTTCATCGCCGACCTGACGCTGCCCTATGGCCGCGTCGTCTATGACTATAATCATCCCGTCTAAGGGGTGAGGCTGAACTTCCTTATGACACCACCCCTCGAAACCAAACACGAAAGCGGGGGTGGTGAGCGCGCGGATCGCCGCACTATGTTCATTCGTCATGCGCGCCCGTAGCGGCATGACGAGGGAATGACGGTCTCCCGACCGTTCCCGTCGCCTCTCCTCCGCGAAAATGCTATCCGCCCCCAGAGTTCGGCGAACTCATCACACCAGCGTAACAATGGGCTGCTCAAATCGCCGGACGAATTTCCGGCATCTGGAGCCCACCAATGACCGATCTCGCCGCCTCTCGTCTGCCGACCGGCGCCCATGGTTCCGAAAAACCGAAGCTCGACAGCGGGATCAATCCCCTGACTTTGATCCTGTTCGTCGGGCTTCTGGCCGTCGGCCTGCTCTACACCGCCTACAGCATCTATTCTGACATGGACAATGCGAAGGTCCATGCCACCTCCTTCCTTCCCTTCCTGCTGCTGGGTATCGCGCTGCTGATCGCGCTGGGGTTCGAGTTCGTCAATGGATTCCATGATACGGCGAACGCCGTCGCGACAGTGATCTATACCCATTCGCTGCCCGCGCATTTCGCGGTGGTCTGGTCCGGCTTCTTCAATTTCCTCGGCGTGCTGTTCTCGACCGGCGCCGTGGCCTTCGGCATCATCTCGCTGCTGCCGGTGGAGTTGATCCTCCAGGTCGGATCGGATGCCGGCTTCTCGATGGTGTTCGCGCTGTTGATCGCGGCCATCATCTGGAATGTGGGCACCTGGTCCCTGGGCCTGCCGGCCTCGAGCTCGCACACGCTGATCGGTTCCATCATCGGCGTCGGCCTCGCCAACCAGTTGATGGCAACGGCCGGCAGCGCCACGAGCGGCGTCGATTGGGGCCAGGCCGTGAAGATCGGCTATGCGCTCCTGCTGTCGCCGCTGATCGGCTTCAGCTGCGCCGCCCTCCTGCTCCTGGCGATGAAGGCGTTCATCAAGAACAAGGCCCTCTACAGCGAGCCCAAGGGCAAGCAGCCGCCGCCCTGGTGGATCCGCGGCCTGCTGGTGCTGACCTGCACCGGCGTCAGCTTCGCCCACGGCTCGAATGACGGCCAGAAGGGCATGGGCCTCATCATGCTGATCCTGATCGGCACCGTGCCCACGGCCTATGCGCTCAACCGCGCGATGCCCAACGAGCAGGTCACGCAGTTCGAAGCCCTGGCGCAGGTAACGCAGGAATCCATAGCGCCCTTCACCAACGGTGTCGCAGCCCCGGCCAATATCCGCGATGCGGTCGTCGCCTATGTCCGCACCCATCAGCCGGCACCGGAGACCCTGCCGGCCCTGAGCCAGCTGATCGGCGAGATCTCCACGCAGATCGGCCATTACGGCAACCTGAGCGCTGTCCCCTCCGAGGCGGTCCAGAACGTCCGCAACGATATGTATCTGTCCTCCGAGGCCATTCGCGTGATGCAGAAGGCAGGCAATCTGCAGCTCGACGAGAAAGCGACCAAGAATCTCGCGGCCTTGCGCAAGTCGCTCGACAATTCGACCAAGTTCATTCCGCTCTGGGTCAAGATCGCGGTCGCGATCGCGCTGGGGCTGGGCACCATGGTCGGCTGGCGACGCATCGTCGTGACGGTCGGCGAGAAAATCGGCAAAGCCCATCTGACCTATGCCCAGGGCGGCGCCGCCGAGCTGGTGGCGATGAGCACGATCGCGGCGGCCGACATGTATGGCCTGCCGGTATCGACTACCCATGTCCTCTCCTCAGGCGTGGCAGGCACCATGGTGGCCAACAAGTCAGGCCTGCAATGGTCGACCGTCCGCAACCTGCTGATGGCCTGGGTGCTGACGCTGCCCTGCGCGATCCTGCTCTCGGGCGGGCTCTACTTCATCTTCCGTCACTTGTTCTAGAACGGCGGGCCTCGGCCCCATCATGGCCTACGACCAAGCCCCCTTGTCGATACCGGCCGACAAGGGGGTTCTTCCCGGACTGTTATGGGCTTGGCGCTTCGATCCGACCGGCAGGGCGACGGTGGTGCCGCTTGGCCAGCCGGTCAATCTCCACCCTGCCAGCGACGACTGGTATTGGCTTCATTTCGATCTCGTGGATATGCGGGCCCGCCATTGGCTGACGGGAACGCCCACCTTGAGGGACTCCGCACGCCTCACATTGCTGTCGGCGCAGGAGCATCCGACCCTCCATTGCTATGACGGATTGGTCGCCGGTTGCCTGCCCGATCTCGTCCGCGAGATCGATGGCAGTGCCGAAGAGCCGAGCCACCTGCGCTTTGCGCTCTCGCATCATGTCATCGTCACCGGCTGGCGCCATGCCCTCCAGGCGACCTGGTTCGTCCATCAGGCAATCGAGCAAGGGCAGCGCCTCTCGGCACCCGGGGCCCTCCTCCAGGCCATTCTCGACCAGATCGCCGCCGACATAGCCGGCAAGCTGAACATCCTCTCGAACGGATTCGATCGGATCGAGGACGAGCTCCTGTCCGACAAGAGCTTGGGCGACAATCTAGGTTTGGCCCGCCATCGCCGCCATCTGGTGCGGGCGCATCGGCGGCTGGCCGGGCTTTGCGCGCTGTTCGAGCGGGTGGGTCCTTCGCTCGAGAAGGCGGCCACGGCGACAAGGCTTCAACTGGACAGCCAGCATTGCCTGCATCGTCTCTCCGCACTGGATCACGAGGCGGTGGCGATGCTGGAGCGAGGCCGGTTGCTGCAGGACGAGATCGCCACCAAGCTCGCGACCGAGACCAATCGCCATCTTCACGCGTTGTCGATCCTGACGGCCCTGCTGCTGCCGCCGTCCCTGGTGTTCGGCGTTTTCGGGATGAATGTGGGCGGACTGCCGCTGGGTCAGAGTTCCTACGGCGTTTTCATCACGCTGACGCTGGGAGCCCTGTCCGCGGCTTTTGCCTTCGGCCTGCTGCGCCGGCTGACACGCTTCCTGAAGCGGCGCGGCGTCGTGAAGTGATCCAGCACCTCGATTGAACTCGGCGGCAGATCGAAACGACGAGACCCTCCCACCGGCGGGGGGCTGCCGATGGGAGGGCCGTCGTTGTGACCGCGTCATCGACGATCCGGATTCCGTAAGGCGTGGGGGGACGCCACGAAACGCCTGGACTGTCGGCCGCGCCGTTCGGCCGGGCCCGAAGGCCCGGCCTTACCTGGACGGCACTGCGGGGCGTTGCCGCGCGGCGTTACCCAAGGGCGGGGCCTGAGGTCTTGCCGCATGGCGTTGCCACGCTTACAGGCCGTCCGAGTTCGACGGCGCTGCTTGCGCTTTCTATGCGGCAGCGGGTGCCCGGAATCCAGGCGGCAAAGGGACAGCTAAACCTAAGGAAGCGGGACTATCCGACCGTATAGGGGGCGCTGCGACACGATGTTGACGGCGTTCACCATTCTTGCCGCGAGCGTCGCTATCCAACGGTCAACGCGATCCTTCGAGCTGCGCCAGCGTCTTCGCGCTTAAGGACTGGCGGAGGTTGAAAAAGCCCCCCCAGGGATCGCGTTTCAGTTTGGCCAGCCGGTCCCGAATGTTCCCGAGGCGAAAATGATCGGATTTGATGTCGGGGCCCAGCTCGCGCCAATCGAGCGGAGTCGAGATCGGCGCCCCTTCGCGCGCCCGGGTCGAATAGGGCGCGACCGCCGTCGATCCGCGGTCGTTGCGCAGATAGTCGATGAAGATCTTGCCCTTGCGCGCAGCTTTCGACGCCTTCGCCAGATAACGCGCGGGATTGTCGGAGGCCATGCTCATGGCGATGACTTGCGTCAAGCGCTTGACCGGCTCCCAGGGAATCATCGGCTTCAGGGGCGCCACAACATGCAGCCCCTTCCCGCCCGTCGTCTTGAGGAAGCTTTCGAGCTTGAGCTCCTTCAGCCGCTCGCGCACTTCCGCGGCCGCGCTGACGACCTCGGGCCAGGCGACGCCCGGATCGGGATCGAGATCGAAGATGATGCGATCCGCCTTGTCGACATCGTCGACGGAAGCACCCCAGGGATGAATTTCCAACACACCGAACTGCACCAGCGCGATCAGGCCGCGCTCATCATCGATCGAGACATAGGTCTCCCGTCCGGTCTTACCCTTGACGCTGAAGGGCTTGATGGCGTCGGGCATGCCGGCCGAGAGATGCTTCTGATAGAAGCAGGCGCCGCTGGCGCCGTCCGGGCAGCGCACGATCGCCAAGGGGCGCCGGCGCACATGCGGCATGATGTCATCGGCCACATCGACATAATACTGCGCCAGAGCCTGCTTGGTGATGCCCTGCTCCTTGTAGAGCAGCTTGTCGGGATGAGTCAGACGGACGCCATGAAAGCTCTCCTCCTTCAAGGAGTCCGGCGCTTGGCCTTTGGCGCCCGCGGCCGGCTTTCGCGCGGCGGCGCGGGCGGGCTTCTTCTTCCCGATCTTTGACGGCGGCGTGCTCGCGCGTGCCATGGGTTTCTCGCGTGTGATCTGGCTGGCGGGCTTGTCTTCGCGCAAGCCCAGGAACGAAGCCTGGCGCACGAGGCCGTCCCGCGTCCAGGTGGCGAACTCAATCTCGCACACCAGCGTCGGTTTGACGAATGTGACGCCGCGCCGGGCCGCCGCCGGCAAGGCATCGAAGGGCGACTTGTCCTGACGCATCCGCTCGAGCTTGCGCCTCAGCTCCAACGATTGCCGTTGGCTGAAGCCCGTGCCGACGCGGCCCGCATAGCGGAACGCCCCGTCGCTGCCATAGCCCAGGACCAGCGAGCCGATCTCGGGCAAGTCCTTCGTCGGCTTGGTGAAGCCGGCGATCACGAATTCCTGGCGCTCGCGGCATTTGGATTTGAGCCAGCCCAGGCCGCGGCCAGACCGGTAGGGCTCGTGCGCCTGCTTCGACACCACGCCTTCGAGCGAGAGCTCGCAGGCACGGCGATAGATCTCGGCGCCATCCTGGTCGAAATGCTGGCTAAAACGCAGCGGTCCGCGCTCGTTCCCGCCCAGTAGCTTCAAAAGCTTCGCCTTGCGCTCGAGCAGCGGCAAGGGTCGGAGGTCGTAGCCATCGAGATAGAGCAGGTCGAAGAGAACGAAGGCGAGCTCACCCTTTTCCTCGCCACCCAGGATCGCCTGCAGGTGCCCGAAGTCGGAAAGCCCGTTCTCGGCGAAGGCGACGACCTCACCATCCAGCAAGGCCGACTTGGCGGGCAAGGCTTCGATGGCCTTGGCAATGCCGGCGAAACGATGGCTCCAGTCGAGGCCTCGCCGCGTGAGGAGCTGCACCTTCCCCCGCTCCAGCCGCGCCTGGATCCGGTAGCCGTCGAGCTTGATCTCATGCAGCCAGTCGGGTCCGGTGGGAGGGCCTTCGACCCGGGTCGCCAATTGCGGTTGGACGAAATCCGGCAGTTTGGCGCGCTTCGCGGCCTTGGTCGGTTCGGTCGGCTTCTCGGGCTTCTCTGCCGGTGTCTCGGGTTCGACCGCGGGCTTCGGCGCCTCGCCGTTTGACCGCGCCTCGCTGTTCCAGACCGACCGGCTGCGGGCGATTTCCTCCATGCTGCGACCGGAGGCGACGCTGCGATCCTCCGTCTCCAGAAGGCTGTCGCCCTCGCCGGGCCGCGCGGCGCTGTCCGGGTGCTTTATCAGCAGCCAGTTCTCGTGGTTTTCTCGCGGTGAGCGATTTCGCATCCGGACGAGACTCCACTCGCCCTTCAACCGCTCGCCGTCCAAGTGGAATTTGAGCCGGCCGGCGCGAAGCATCTCATGGGCATCGCCCAACGGCTCCCAGCTTCCTTCATCCCAGAGCATGACGGTGCCGCCGCCATATTGGGGCTTGGGGATGATCCCCTCGAAACTGCCATAGGCAAGAGGATGGTCTTCGACATGAACGGCGAGGCGCTTATCGGCGGGATCGAGGCTGGGACCCCGGGTCACGGCCCAACTCTTGAGCACACCATCCAGCTCCAGGCGGAAATCGTAATGGAGCCGGCGCGCGGCATGTTTCTGGATCAGATAGCGGTGTCCCTTGGCGCGTGTCTCGACACCGCGCGGCTCGGGCGTCGCCTTGAAGTCGCGCTTGGCCCGATAGCGCGCCAGCGATCGGTCTTCGTCCGCGGCCTTCGAGCCGCGCGACGGCTTCGATCTCATGCCCGCTTTCTTGTCTTGCTGCGCGCAACAGGTCGGCGCGGCGTCGAGGCCTTTTTCGCCGACGCCTCTTCGGGCTCCGGCGCGCTCGTCTTGGGGGTGCCGCCTCTGCGGCCGACGCTCTGGCGCAATGCCTCCATCAGATCGATGACTTCGGCCCCTTTGTGCTCCGGCTCTTCAGCGCGGATGCGGCGGCCTTTCGATTTGAGCTTTCGCTCGATCAGCTCGCGCAGAGCATTCTCGTAATGGTCCTTGAAGCGCTCCGGATCGAAGGGCGCCGCCTTCTGCTCGATCAGCTTCTTGGCAAGGCCGAGCTGGTCCTTGTCGACCGTCACCTTCTTCATGTCGTCGAAATATTTGCCGGCCTTCTTGAGGTCGTCGGCGTAGCGCAGGGTCTCGAGCAGCATGCCCTTGCCGCAGGGTTGCAGGGCCGCGATCCGCTCCCGGCCCGACAGCACGATCTGCCCCAGCCCCACCTTCTTCTCGGCGCGCAGCGCATCGCGCACGACAGCAAAGGCCTCCAAGCCGGAATCGCCATCGGGCACGACGAAATAGGGTTCGTCGAAATAGATCGCGTCGATCTCGTTGCGATCGACGAATTGCACGATGGCGAAGCTGTCGGCCGATTCCAGCCGGACCGCCTTCAGCTCCTCCGGCTCCAGCAGCACATACTGGTCCTTCGCATATTCGTAGCCCTTGACGATCTCATCGCGCTCCACGGCCCCGCGCCCCGGCACCACATTCTGGTGCCGGACGCGTTTGCCCGAGGCTTTATGGATCTGATGGAAATGGACTTCGCTGCGTGTGTCGACGGCGTGATAAAGCCGAACCGGCAAGACCACGAGCGAGAGCCTGATAGCCCCTGTCCAGTAAGGGCGCGCGGTAACGGCCTCAGCCATGGGAGGTATAGAAAATCAGCAGTGCGCCCAGCGCCACGATGACGAGGACGAGCGATGTCCCAAGAATGATCCGCAGATGCCCGGAGGTTTCGCCCGACCGGGCCTTCTGGGTGCTCAAGGTGGTCTTCTGAGTGTCCTGTGTCATGGCGCGCAACTCCTCACCTTGTTCTCGATCGGCCATGAAGGGCTCGGTCGAATCCTGGTTCATGATGCCGTCGTCCTTCAACAGACGCTCGTCCTTCATCACCCGTTCTACTTTCCGCGGCGAGCGCGCGTCCGGACCGCCTTCTTGGCGGAGGCCGAACGCGCCGCGGCGGGCCGCGCCGCTGCTGCCCGTCCGCCTCGTTTGCCGCCCTTTTTGTAGGGCTCCTTGTTTTCCGGCTTGCCTTCGCCCGAGCCGCCGAGACGGCCCCCGCCGGAGATCTTGTTCTCGACCGCCCAGGCGCGTCCCGCCGCTTCCTTGGGCGAGAAGCCGCGCTTCTCAAAGCTCTCCTCAATATGCTCCACCTGGCGCTTCTGCTTGGGTGAATATTTGGACTTGTCGCCGCGCGGCATATTCCTCTCCTCGGAGACCGGCCAGCCGGAGCGTGCCAAGCCCGGACCTGGCATATTCAACAAGCGTGGCCGGGCCGGCCGGTGCGGCGCTATCGCCGCATCGGACCTGCCCGGTTTCCCGGTTCTGACCCTTTTAGAGCCAGTAGGGCGGAATGCCGTAATAGTCATGGAGGCTCTTGCCCCATTCGCGATCGGCGAGCGTGGATTCGTTCTCGTAGCGAGGAGCCTTCTTCAGCTTGTCGGCGTCGAGCGCGACGATATAGCCGCTCTTGCCGGTGTCGTAGCTGAGCACCGACCAGGGCAGCGCATAACGGCTCTGGCCGAGGCCGAGGAAGCCACCGAGCGTCGCGACCGCGTAAGCCACCTTGCCCGAGAGCTTGTCGATCATGATCTCGTCCACTTCGCCGAGATGATCGCCCTTGGGATTGTAGATATGGGTGCCGTTGACCTTGTTGGCCCCGATCAGGCTGTAGGTCTCACACTGCTCGAGCGTGCTTTGCGTCTTCGGAAGTGGCGATGCCATTGTCGTCTCCTTGATGATCCGATGTGAGGCGCCCCGGCGATGTTCAGGTAACTGTCTCGGACCGGATCCGTTCCCTAGCCGCGGAACCGCAATTTGAGCGGCGGTCGACTGGGTGCCGGGCCCGGCGGCCGATCGGGCGGCTGGCCAGGCGGCAAATCGGGGTTATCTCCCCCTGGTGACGGCATCGGCGGATCGGTCGGGCCTGGGTCGCCCGGTACCGGATCGCCAGGCATGGGCGGACCTGGCGGCACGGGTGTCGGCGGATCGGGATCGGGCCGGCCGGGAATGATCGCCGCATAGCGCGCTCGAGACAGGAGGCGGCGGCGAACGAAGTCCGGCCGGACCGGCGTCTCGGTCATGAGCTGCATGGTCATCGGAACCTCCATCTGCATGTTCTTCAGGCGCTCGAAACGAACAGGCCCGGCGTTGCGTGGGCAACGCCGGGCCTTCGCTCGGACGCGTTCAGCAAAACCGTGGTGGCCCAGCCGTCTGCGTCTTCGCTTTCGCGAGAGCTTAGTTCTTGTTGCCGCGCTCGTTGTCACGGCCGGCGCCGGGCTTGTCCTGCCCACCCTTCCGGTCAACGGGCACGTCGCGAGCACGATCCGTTCCGGACGCGTAGCGGTCCTGCGGATTGCCCGTCTTGTCGCGCTGGCTCGGGTCATGCTGGCTGGGATCACTCGGCTTCTGACCCTGGCCCTGCCCCGGATTCCGCTGCGGATTCTGCTGCGCCTGCTGCGGATTCTGATTCGGCTGGACCGGCTTGTCCATTGGGTTACCCATGATCTGGTCCCTTCATATTCGGGTTGTCGATATCAGGAACAACGCGAGGGTCCGGACGGGGTTCCGCTGTCGAAGATGAAGTCCGGCCCATGCGGGGCCTGCGCTATTGCGGATGGCGCGTGAAATTTCCGACCACAGGAAAGCCACAAGGCGCTTGCCGCCATTTCTTTCGGCTGCGCTTGGCAGGCACTTCCTTGCGCGCCTCGGAAATGCCGATGGCAAGGGCTTGGGCCCGGCTGTTCACCGTTCCGCCTTTGCCGCCGGGTCCGCTTTTGAGGTGCCGACGATGGTGACCTTATCGGAGAAGGAACGGTTAACGCTCCGCCATTATGCTGGCTGAAATGGCATCCGTTTGCAGCCGTCTCCGGGGCAACCGGCGGCTGCATAGCGGCATACTCGACCGCCGCGACGAAAGAAAGCCCTCGACAAACCAGCGACCCTCGATCCAGGCCTGACATGACCAAAGCCGATCTCAAGATCCCTTCGCCCGAAGAACTCAAAGCGATCGTGGGGACCCATCTCCTCTGGACCAAGACGCCGGCCAAAGGCAAGCGCGGCGAGCTCTCCTATTGCGCGCTCCCCGGCATCGATCTCTCGGGCCTCGATCTTCATGGCATGGTCTTCACCGGCGCCGATCTGGGCGGCGCCCGGTTCGACGGTTGCAACCTCGCGGAATGCGATTTCTTCGGCGCCAACCTGTCGGGCGCGCATCTGCGCGGCGCGAAGCTGACGCGCGCGGTCCTGCGCGGAGCGCGCCTCGCCGGCACCGATCTCGAAGGGGCGGATCTGCACGAGGCCGATCTGCGCGAAGGCGTGCTCTATCGCCACCGGGGCCCTCGTCGGCCGGGCGAGATCGAGAGCGACGGTGCCGCCGAAGGGGAGATGACCAATTTCTTCCGGGCCGATCTCAGTAACGCCAAGCTGTCGGGCTCGGTCTTCAAGGGTGCCAAGTTGGCCGGCGCCATCATGGCCAATGCGACCATGGTCGATGCCGATTTCTCCGGCTGCGACATGACGGGCGTCGATCTGCGCGGCGCCAACCTGTCGCGCACCAACTTCACCAGCGCACGGCTCACCGGCGCCAAGATGGTCGGCGTCTCGATCGACAAGACGGTCTTCACCGGCGCCGACCTCACCGGCCTGATGCCGGAAGACTTGAACCAGGTCAAAGCCTGGGCGCGCGACGCGAAGTTCGATCCGCCGCCGGTGAACAACCGCGACAATTTCACCGCCGTAATCGCGGCCCATGAGAAATGGCTGCAATCGGACGGGCGCGAGGGAAAGCAGGCCGTCTTCGAACGGGCCGATCTGTCGGGCATCGATCTCTCGGGCAAGCTCCTGCGGCTCGTCGTGTTCCGTCGCTGCAGCCTCAGCGGCGCTGATTTCGGCGAGGCCCGGATTTTCGCGGTCGATTTCAGCGGTTCCGACCTCCGCGAGGCGTGTTTTCGCGGCGCCAAGGTCAGCGGCGGACGTTTCGACGGCGCGAATCTCACTGGCGCCGACCTGTCGGGCTGCCGCATCGCGCCCCTGCCCCTCGCCGGCGGCGGCGGGCAGATCGCCACCAGCTTTCGTGGCGCCCTGATCTCGCGCAGCGTCTTCGCCGGCGCCGACGTGTTCGCCGGCGATTTCAGCGAGACCGCCCTGGCCGGGACCGGTTTCCCCTTCAGGGGATAGACCAGCCAAGACAGAGAGCTCGACCTGCGGAACCCAATCCGGCGTTCCGCGCTCTTTCCGCATGAACTCGAACGACAATCGGAGCGCTTCTCCGGAACGGCGATGGCTGGCCGCCATGGAGGCGCTGGGCCCGCAGGTCGTGGCCGCCAAGCTCCAGGGGACCGGCACCAATTACGGCCGCGGCGCCGATGTCAGGGGCATCGTCGACAGCGATCCGCATCCCTCGCGCAGCTTTGTGGAGAACTGGCTTGCCGAAAAGAGTCGCGCGGCCGAAGCGCTCGAGCGTGCGCGATTCCGCTGGGTTGTATGGCTGGCCGTCGCCGCGGCGATCTTCAGCGCGATCGCGGCCTGGCCGATTCTGCGCTCATGGCTGGAATGAAATTTCCGCAAGAGTAGCCGCCGAGAACGCCGGCTGCTCGCAGCGCGAGCAAATTTGTGGCCGATGACAGAAATCCCGCGCGGTGCATTGAAAGGTAACAGAGCCGATTCAAAATTACGCCTGCACGGCTTCCCTATCATCGCCGAGAGACGAAGATGTCAAAGATCGAAGAGCTCGAGCAACGCATCGCGGACGCGGAATCCACATTGCAGACCATGTTCTGCACGATCACCGCGGATCTGATCATGTTCCAGGCGGCGGTGACCGCGCTGCGCGAGGAAGGTGTCCTGACCGCGCGGATGATCGATCGAATGGCGATCGATGCGCAGGTCCGCTTGCAGCAGTATGACAGCCCGGCGCTGGGCACTTTGGCCGTCAGCGAGATCGCCGCGCAATTGGACGGGCTGGCGGAACGTTTGCGCGCGAGCGTGCCGCCGACGCCGGCACCGGTTCCGAAGCCGGCTCAACCCACTCGGTCCGGCAATGGAGCCGCCAACGGACGGGCGGCGCGCATCACGACGCGATGACGAGATCGCAACTCATCGATCCGGCGGGCGATGGTGCCTGTCGGTGCGATTGACGTTGCGGGATTCGAGCTCGGGGGAAGATGGTCGGAGCGACAGGATTTGAACCTGCGACCCCCAGACCCCCAGTCTGGTGCGCTACCAGGCTGCGCCACGCTCCGGCCTTAGGGCGGTCCTTATAGCGGCCCGCCCCGGTCCAGGCAACCGCCGCTTCCCCGCAGGCTCAAGCCCCACGGGAACGCGGCCAAAACAGCAAAACGATCGAATCAGCCCAGCAGACGCGCCAACCGGTTGCGGAGCTCGGTCAGCTCCTCGATCGCGTTCTCGATGAGCTCGCGGCGATGGCTGGCCGGGTCCGCCGTTTCGGCGGCGGTTTCGACCGGGTGGCCCGCGGCCGCCGTCTCCGGCACCGGTTCGTGACCCAGATCCAGCTCGGCGGTGGGCAACTCCGCCGCGTCGCCGGTTTCGGGCACCGCCATCTCCTGGGCGCGGATGCGGAACACACCCTCGCGCATCAGCCGCTGCACGCCCTTGATCGTGTAGCCTTCTTCATAAAGCAGCTTGCGGATGGCCCGCAGCAGCTCGACATCCTCGGGCCGGTAATAGCGGCGGCCGCCGCCGCGTTTCAGCGGGCGGACCTGTGAGAACTTGGTTTCCCAAAACCGCAACACATGCTGCGGCACATCAAGTTCGGTCGCCACTTCGCTGATCGTGCGAAAGGCACTCGCCGATTTCTCATGACGGCGACCCGCCGCGTCCCGGCTCTCCGCCGGCACGGCGTTCTCCGCTTCATTGCGGCGCTGCGGTTGGGGCAGCGGCATCAGTCGACCTCTTTCGGCGCCGTTTCAGGACTGCCGCCATTGACGCGATGCTTCAAGACATGCGAGGCGCGGAAAACCAGCACCTTGCGCGGCTTGATCGGAACTTCCTCGCCGGTCTTCGGGTTCCGCCCGATCCGCTGTCCCTTCTGGCGAACCATGAAGGTGCCAAATGACGAAATTTTCACAGTCTCGCCTTTGGCCAGCGTGTCAGCGATCTCCTTCAGCACCGTCTCCACCAGATCAGCCGACTCGTTGCGCGACAGGCCGACCTCTTGATAGACGGCCTCGCTGAGTTGGGCTCGGGTGACCGTGTTGCTCATGGCATTCCCCCGTTCTTCATCCAAAACGCTAGCGCGCGGCGGGAAATCAGTCAATTACAGCAGGATCGGCCCTGCTCTTGAACCTGCGTGGGCGATGACGAATCCAACCCACGAGCGAATCGCGTTAACCATGATGCATGGGCTTGTTCGGACGGTCTAATCCTCATCCGCGGCAACTCTGTGTCATCACCGGGGCAGCCCGGTGACGACTCGGGGGAAGGTTCCCGTTTCAGCAAGTAAGTGGATAAAAGGCGGGAAAACTCTCTACCGCCCGAGGGGACACCCCCTTCCGGAGGGGGCCGAGGCGCCCGAGGGCCCCTTCCCGCCCTACCAGCGGATCAGCGCCGAGCCCCAGGTGAAGCCGCCGCCCATGGCTTCGATCAGCACGAGCTGGCCCGGCGTGATGCGCCCGTCGGCATGGGCTTCGGCCAGGGCCAGGGGGATCGAGGCTGCCGAGGTGTTGGCGTGGCGATCGATCGTGACCACGACCTTCTCGGGCGCCAGTTTCAGGCGCTGCCCCATGCTGTCGATGATGCGCCGGTTGGCCTGGTGCGGGACCAGCCAGTCGATCTCGGATTCCGAGACGCCGTTGCTCGCGATCGCCTCGTCGACGGCCTGGGCCAGCTTGGTGACGGCGTGGCGAAACACCTCGCGGCCTTCCATGCGGACCACGCCGGCCGTGCCGGTGCTGGATGGCCCGCCATCGACATAGAGCATGTCGTGATAGCGGCCATCGGAAAAGAGATGCGTCGAGAGGATGCCGCGATCGGTCTTGTCGCCCTTGCCCGGGGCGGCCTTGAGGACGACAGCCCCTGCCCCGTCGCCGAACAGCACCGAGGTGCCGCGATCGTTCCAATCGAGGAGGCGGGTGAAAGTCTCGGCGCCGATCACGAGTGCCGTCTTCGCCTGGCCGACGCGCAGGAAATTGTCGGCCACGGCCAGCGCATAGACGAAGCCCGAGCAGACCGCCTGCACATCGAAGGCCATGCCGCGCGTCATGCCGAGCGCGGCCTGGACCCGGGTTGCGGTCGCCGGAAAGGTTTCGTCGGGCGTGGTGGTCGCCAGCACGATCATATCGAGCTCGTCGGCCTTCACGCCGGCATCGGCGAGTGCCGCTTCGGAGGCCTTGAGCGCCAGATCCGAGGTCAATTCACCTTCGGCCGCGACATGGCGCTGGCCGATGCCGGTGCGCTGGCGGATCCACTCGTCGGAGGTCTCGATCTTCTGCGCGAGATCCGCGTTGGTCACGACATTCTTGGGAAGATAGGCGCCGCAACCGGCAACCACGGACCGGATCACGCTCACAGCTCGGCCGCCTGCGGGCGCGAGACCGCCGCGGTGTTGCCGAAATCCTCGGTGATGCGGGCCAAGGCCCGATGCGCGATCATGTCGGCCGCGACGCCGATGGCGTTGGAGAAACCCAGCGCATCGGTGCCGCCATGGCTTTTGACGGCGATGCCGTTCAGGCCCATGAAGATCGCGCCGTTATAGCGGCGCGGGTCGGTGCGCAGGCGCAGCGCATTGAGGGCGGGCCGGGCCAGCAGATAACCCAGCTTCGACAGGAAGGAGCTCTTGAAGGTCGCGCGCATGAACTCGGCATAGAGCTTGGCCGTGCCTTCGATCGATTTGAGCGCGATATTGCCGGTGAAGCCATCGGTCACAACCACATCGACCGTGCCCTTGGCGATGTCGTCGCCTTCGACGAAACCGTGGAAGCTGCCGGGGAGCTTGAACTCGCGCAGCATGGCGCTCGCTTCGCGCAGGGCCTCGTGGCCCTTCATGTCCTCGGAACCGACATTGAGCAGCCCCATGGTCGGGCTGACGACGCCCAGCACGGTACGGGCGAAGACATTGCCCATCACCGCGAACTGCACGAGATTGTCGGCGTCGCATTGCACATTGGCGCCAAGGTCGAGCATCACGCTCTCGCCCTTGAGCGTCGGGAAGAAGGAAGCGATCGCCGGCCGGGTGATTCCCGGCAGCGTCTTCAGCACCACCTTCGCCATGGCCATGAGCGCGCCGGTATTGCCGGCCGAGACGACGCCGGCGGCGTCGCCACTCTGCACCGCGTCGATCGCCAGCCGCATGCTCGAGCTGCGGCCGGCGCGCAAGGCGGTCGAGGGCTTGTCCTCACCCTTCACCACCTGGTCGGTGTGATGGATGGTCGAGACCTTGGCCAGCGCGCGATACTTGTCGACGAGCGGCTTCAACCGCTTCTCGTCACCGAAGAACAGGAAATGCACCTCGGGGAAGCGTTGGCGCGCGATGTTCGCACCCTTCACCACCATCTCGGGAGCACGATCGCCACCCATGGCATCGAGAGCGATGGCAAATTGCCCGGTCACGCGGTCTCCTCTCGGGAGATCAGCCGGCGAGATCAGGCGGCCTTGGACTCGGAAACGCTTCGGCCGTCGTAATGCCCGCACGCGCCACACACATGGTGCGGCCGCTTGAGCTCGCCACAGTTGGGGCACTCGGCATGCGCATTCGGCGTCAGGGCGTGATGCGAGCGGCGCATATTGCGGCGCGATTTCGAGGTCTTTTTCTTAGGAACAGCCATTGTCTTACGTTCTCCGCAGGGGCCCACCGGCCGGCGCGCCCGTTTTCTATCCAAAAACCATTGTTCCGGCAAGCCAAAGCCCACGCGGACTGCCCGATGATACGGGCCTTCGTCGGGCCATTCAGCCCTTCTTTCCCTTCTGCAGCGCCGACAGCGCGGCAAAGGGTCGCTTGGGCTCCGACATGGCAGGTTTTTCATCCTGCCAGGTCACATCGGCACCCGGTGCCCGCGGATAGGGATCGATCCGCTCCGCCAGCTGCTGCACCACCGCCTCGCCGAGGTCGATCAGCCCATCCTCGATCGGCTCCGGCGGATCGACCGAATCGATCGCGATGACCGCTTCAGTCTCGGGGCCGGGCCCGGCCTCCACGAACTCCACGGCGAACTCGCCCTCGATCTGGGCAGCCACCGGCTCCAGGCTGGCCACGCAAAGCTGGGTCAGCTTGGCTTCGAGCCGTCCCTCGACGGCGATCCTACCGCGCGACAGACGCTTCACCCGTAAATCGGCCTGCAGCAGGTCGAGACTCGCCAGCCCCAACCGCTCCGCCAAGGCTGCCCGTTCGTCCGGCTTGGCCTCGATGCGGCGCTCGATTTCTTCCCGACCGATGCGCTCGACGCGAATCGTCCTGGAAAACTCGGATTCTAACTGGGATTCGGCCATTGCCTCGCTCCTTGGGCGCCGGCCGCAAAAAGCGCGCCACCATAAGGAAAGCCCCCGCCCCGGTCAATGGCCGCTTGGCCGCCTCGAACAGAGCTCAGGATGATGTTAAAAATTATAATGAAAACAATATACTAAATTGAATTCAGACAAAAGCTGGGAAGCTGACGCGACCCGCCAGCAGACTGGCTCCAGGCTGCGCCCCGACTTCCGCCGCCGCCCGGCGCAGATATTGGGCCATCGCGGCCAGGGGCAACCCCTGCCGGTCCGGCAAGGTGCCATAGAGGTTGCGGGCCAGGGCCTCCTCCAGGGTTGCAGGCGCGGGATCCGCCAGGGCGGCCTCATAGGCCGCCGCGCGCCCATAGAAGGCCTTGGCCATCGCCTTCACCCGCTTGCCCACGCTCAGATCGCCCACCCCGATCTCGCGCAGCGATTCATCCATATCGACGAACATGCGGTCGAACAGCGCCTGGGCCAGCCGGGCCCCCGGCTGGCCCTCGGTCTGGAGCCGCCGCAGCAGGAGAAAGGCATGGAGCGCGACCAATTCGAAGCGGCCGTCCAGGCTGTCCGGCACTCTGCCCTCCCGGTAGAAGGCGGGCTCACGCGCCTGAGCCACCAGCGCGGCATAGAGCCGTTCCGCCGCTTCCTTCTGCGGCTCGGATCGAAACAGCTGCGCAAACCAACTCATTGGACACCATGCTGAAAACGACGCCGTGAGGCGTCAGGCCGGTTGACAGGATTCAGGGCCAGTGGAAAGGTGCGGCGCGTCGGGCGGGACTCCGCCGAGGGGATCAAGAGGTCGAAGGAATGGGTAACAGCCGCCGTCTTGCGCTGAGCGTCGCGAGTGTGATCGTGGCGACTCTGGCCGCGGGCTGCTCGCCCACGATCGACACGCGTGGCAATCTGCCCGATCCCGACAATGTGCTGAAGATCCAGCCCGGGATCGACACCAAGAACGAGGTGGCCCAGCTCCTGGGCTCGCCCTCGACCACCGGGACCTTCAACAACGACAAGTGGTACTACATCAGCACCCGCACGCGGAGCATCGCGTTCCTCGAGCCCGATATCGAGGATCAGCAGGTGCTGGTCGTCAGTTTCGACAAGACCGGCGTGGTCAACGACATGAAGATCATCGGCCTCGAGGATGCCAAGCAGATCACGCCGAACCCGCGCGTCACCCCCACCGTGGGCCGCGAGCTCACCGTCCTGCAGCAGCTCCTGGGCAACCTCGGCCGCTTCAACAAGGACGCGGATCAGACCGGCCCCTGACGGCGATACTCCTGCCGCGACGCGGGCCCGGTCCCGCTGGCGCCACGGCAAACGCCCAAAGCAAAGCCCCGGCGGGAGATCCCGCCGGGGCTTTTCAGTTCTGCGTGAAGCAGCCGTCACGAGCCTCGCACCGTCAGGCGGCGGCGAGCATCGCGAGCAGCAGCAGCGCCACGATGTTGATGATCTTGATCATCGGGTTGACGGCCGGGCCGGCGGTGTCCTTGTAGGGATCGCCGACCGTGTCGCCGGTCACCGCGGCCTTGTGGGCGTTCGAGCCCTTGCCGCCATGATGGCCGTCCTCGATGTACTTCTTGGCATTGTCCCAGGCGCCGCCGCCCGAGGTCATCTGGATGGCCACGAAGAGGCCGGTCACGATCGTGCCCAGCAACATCGCACCCAGCGCCGTGAAGGCCTCGGCCTGCCCCGCGATCGCGTCGATCACGAAGTAGAGCACGACCGGCGCCAGCACCGGCAGCAGCGACGGGATGATCATCTCCTTGATCGCGGCCTTGGTCAGCATGTCCACCGCGCGGCTGTAATCGGGCTTCGCCTTGCCCTCCATGATGCCGGCGATTTCCTTGAACTGACGGCGAACCTCGACCACGACGGCCCCCGCGGCCCGGCCCACGGCCATCATGCCGAGCGCGCCGAACAGGAAGGGCAGCATGCCGCCGATGAAGAGACCGACCACCACGAACGGATCCTGAAGCCGGAATTCGACCGTCAGGTTCGGGAAGTAGTAATGCAGGTCTTCGGTATAGGCCGCGAACAGCACCAGGGCTGCCAAGGCGGCCGAACCGATCGCATAGCCCTTGGTCACCGCCTTGGTGGTGTTACCGACGGCATCGAGCGCGTCGGTGGTCTTGCGCACGTCCTTCGGCAGATCCGCCATCTCGGCGATGCCGCCGGCATTGTCGGTCACCGGGCCATAGGCATCGAGCGCCACGACCATGCCGGCGAGCGCCAGCATCGTGGTCGCCGCGATCGAGATCCCGAACAGACCGGCGAAGAAGAAGGCGATGATGATGCCGGCGCAGATCACGATCACCGGCAGGGCGCAGGCTTCCATCGAGACCGCGAGGCCCTGGATGATGTTGGTCGCATGGCCCGTTTCCGAGGCCTTGGCGACGCTACGCACCGGACGATAGGCCGTGGAGGTGTAGTACTCGGTGATCCAGACCAGGAGACCGGTCACGCCGAGGCCCACCAGCGAGCAGTAGAAGATGTCCGCGCCGCTGACGGTTCGGTCGGCAATCTGCAGGGCCGCATCCCAGCCGAACAGTTGATGGATGACGATGAAGATCAGGACCGCCGAGATGATGGCGGCGACGATCAGGCCCTTATAGAGCGCGCCCATGATGTTGTTGGACGAGCCCAGGCGCACGAAGAAGGTGCCGATGACCGAGCCGATGATGCAGACGCCGCCCACGAGCAGCGGATACATCATGAGCTGGCTCTGCTGGGTCGGATCGACCACGAAGATCGCCGCGAGCAGCATGGTCGCGACCACCGTGACCGCGTAGGTCTCGAACAGGTCGGCCGCCATGCCGGCGCAATCGCCGACATTGTCGCCGACATTGTCGGCGATCACGGCCGGATTGCGGGGATCATCCTCGGGAATGCCGGCTTCGATCTTGCCGACCAGGTCGGCGCCGACGTCCGCGCCCTTGGTGAAGATGCCGCCGCCGAGACGCGCGAAGATCGAGATGAGCGAAGCGCCGAAGCTCAGGGCCACCAGGGCCTCGAGGATGTGGCGCGTCTCCAGGCCCATGCTGCGGAGCACGAAGTAGTAGATCGAGACGCCGAGCAGGCCGAGCCCGACCACGAGCATGCCCGTGATGGCGCCCGACTTGAAGGCGATGGCCAGGGCCGGCTTCAGCCCCTGGCGCGCCGCTTCGGCCGTGCGCACATTGGCGCGGACCGAGACGTTCATGCCGACATAGCCGGCCGCACCCGACAGCACCGCGCCGATGACGAAGCCGATGGCCGGCCACTTCCCCAGCGTCACCGCCAGGATCACGACGATGACCACGCCGACGATGCCGATGGTGGTGTATTGGCGATTGAGGTAGGCCCGGGCCCCCTCCTGCACCGCGGCCGCGATCTCGCGCATGCGATCATTGCCGGTCGGAGCCGCCATCACCGAGCGTGTGGCGTAGATGCCGTAAAGCAGCGCCAGCACGCCGCAAGCGATGACGATCCAGTCAGTGGTTGCCATAGTTAGTCCTTCCATCCCTCGGGAATTTGCCCGGCGAAACCGGCGGGGGCGCGCGAATCGGCTGCCCATCGCCCGGCCCGGGCGGCTGAAAAATGCGGGCCGGACCTTAGGGGATTCAGCAGGCCAAGGCAACACGGGAAGCCGCGGTTTGCGGCCAAATTTCGCAGGGGCCCCCGCGACCTAGCGCAATATCCCGCCTCAGACGAGGCTGCTGCCGACCGCGGCCATGGCCCGCCGGCGCGACTTGAGCCACAGCACGGCAAGAGCGGCGGCAAGGATGGCCGGCAGGGGGCTGAGATTAACCACTTCCCAGCCGAACACCGCCTGCAACGCGCCGGAGGAGAGCGAGGCGACCGAGACCCCGAAGCCGATGAGGAAGTCGTTGAGCGCCTGAACCTTGGCCCGCTCGGCCGGCCGATAGGTCTCGGTCAGGAGCGCCGAAGCGCCGATATAGAGAAAGTTCCAGCCCAGCCCCAGCAGCAGCATCGCGCCCCAGAAATGCGCCACCTCGGTGCCCGAGAGGCCGGTGGCGACGCAGGCCAGGAGGGCCGCGGCGCCCGCCAGCATCACATTCAGGACGCCGAAGCGCTGGATCAGATGGCCGGTGAAGAAGGAAGGCGCGAACATGCCGACCACATGCCACTGGATCACGAAGGCATTGTCGTCGAAGGAATGGTTGTGCGCCATCATGGCCAGCGGGGACGCGGTCATGACGAAGGACATGGTGGCATAGCCGATCATGCCGCCGATGACCGCCACCACGAAGGTGGCGTTGCGCGCGATCTCGCCCAGCGGCCGGCCCGTGTCGCGCCGCTCCTCCAGGGTCAGACGCGGGATCCGCAGCAGTTGCAACAGCAGCAGGGCCGCCAGCCCCAGCCCCATGACCACGACGAAGGAGCCCGCGAACTCGGTGCCCTCGATCGCGAGCCGCGACCAGCGCGCGGAGAGCGGTCCGAGGAAGGCCGCGATCAGGCCGCCCACCATCACCATCGAGATGGCCCGGGCCTTGAAACTCTCGTCGGCGGCGTCGGCCGCGGCGAAACGATAGAACTGCGCCGTGGCGGCACCGATGCCGATGAAGGCGTTGCCGATGCAGAAGATCACGAAGCTCGCCTGCAGCACGCCCACCAGCATGATGGTTCCGCCCAGCAGGGCCGCGAAAGCCCCAAGCGAAAACCCGATCCGCCGCCCCACCCGCTTCATCAGCAACGACACCGGGAAGGTCGTGAGCATGGCCGCGGTGAACTGCAACCCGAGCGGCAGGGTCGAGAGCGCAGGGTCGGACGACAATTTGTGCCCGGTCACAGCCGAGACCGTGATCATCAGGCTCAGCCCCGTAACGTTCAGGGCCTGGCACAGCGCGAGGATAAAGACGTTGCGACGGGTTGCGGCGGAGAGCATGGCCGCGTCAAGATGGAGGCCCCTCGCCCGCCGGGCAAGGGGAGCAAACGAGGGAAGCTCCTTCTTCGTCGCACAGGAAACACCGATGCTGCCTGCCTTGATCTTCAATGTTTCCCCCTCGAGAGTCTGGCGCGCCGCGGCCGGGACCCTGAGCCGGCTCATGACGGGAGCGCCTCTCTTCTGGGGCATCCTGATCATGCTGCTGACGACGGGCCTCTGGGCCCTCGCCTTCATCGTTCCGGTCGTGCTGGACGGATCGAGTGCGGCCGAGATCACCGTCGGCCGGTTCCTCGTCTATGGCGTCCTGTCGCTCGCCTCGCTGGGCACGACCCGCACCGGCCAGCTTTCCTGGCGCCTGTTCGGCGTCGCCTTCCTGCTGGCACTCGCGGGCAACGTGGCCTTCTATTTCATCCTCACCCTCGGCATCCAGCTCTCCGGCGCGACATTCGCGATCCTGGTCATCGGCATGGTGCCCGTGACCATCTCCCTCTTCGGGAGAATGGGCACGGACGAAAGCAGGCTGAGGGACATCGCGCCGCCGCTGGGTTTTTTCATTCTCGGGGTCGTGACCTTCAACCTCGGCAAGACCGATTTCCTTCGCGACCTGTCGGATTTCTCCGCGCTGGGAACGCTATGCCTGCTGGCCTGCCTCGTCATGTGGACCTGGTATGCGATTGCGAACGCGCGGTTCCTGCGCCTGCACCGGAACATCGAGGCGCGCGAATGGAACTCGCTGATCGGGGCCGCGTCGCTGGTGGCCGTGCTGCTGGCGGCACCGATCTTCTATGCGCTGGGCGAGCTGCGAAACCCGCTGGCGATCCCGCGGCAGGAGATGGCGTCGATCGTCTGGTGGAGCATCATCCTCGGCGGCGGCTCGACCTGGCTCGCCTATCTGCTGTTCAACCTGGCGGCGAGACTGCTGAAGGTGTCCCTGCTGGGCCAGCTCATCATCTTCGAGGCGATCTTCGGCGTGCTCTACGTGTTCCTCGTCAGCGGCAAGATCCCCAACATGGTGGAGCTCGCCGGCATGGCGGTGGCGTTGCTGGGGATCTGGTGGTCGGTCCGGCAGCTGCAGCGCGAAAAGCGAGCCTAGCTGGCGAAGCGTGTCTCGACCGCGGTGAAGGTGACGTTGGTGATGGAGCCAGGCGCGCCCATGACCTTGTCGGCCGCGATCAGGAGCCGGCCCTTCACCATGTCCAGATTGAAATTCTGTTCCTGCATGATGCGGCGGCCGAGCAGGTCGTAGAGGACGACGAACAGGCGATCGGCCAGCACCGGCAGGCGTTCCTCGGCCTGCGGACGGACCGTCTCGTCCTTGAGCTCCATCGTCATCTCGACGGTGATCAGCCCGTGCGGGGCGCCGTCGCGGATGACGGGCACGGTCAGGGCCGGAAGCTTCAAATAGACGATGGGCGCGGCCACGGGGGCTGCCGCGGCTTGCGGATCCGCCGGCGGCTGGCGTAGCAGAAACCACCAGGCCGCGGCACCGCCGCCGCCCAGCAAAAGCAGCACGAGCAGAATGAGGACGATCTTCTTCATCGCGGGGGACAGGATCGCCCCGCGGCGTTGAAAATTGGGTTAAGGCTTGCCTAAGTTCGAGCCAAATCCAGGCGATCCTGCCGCCTAGAAATGCTGCCATCCCCGGCGTTTGAGGGCGATTTCCCGGCCTTTTTCGTCCAGCAGCCGGACAGCGCCCGGCTGTCCGCTGGAGGGCATCATCCGGCCGATCGGCGTCACCCGCAGCCCCAGCCGCTCGGCCAGCGCCGCGATCGCGGCCTGCGCCGCCGCCGACGCGGTGAAGAGCAGCTCGTAATCCTCGCCGCCGGCCACGATGTCCTCGATCAAGGCCGGGTCCTCATCCAGCGCATGGGCGCCGGCGGGCGACAAGGGCAGCCGCGTCCTCTCGACCTCCGCCGCCAGATCGGACTGCTCCCCGATATGACCGAGATCGGCGATCAGGCCGTCGGAGACATCGAGCGCTGCCTTCGCCAGGCCGGACTCCATCAGCGCACGCCCGAGCCGCAGTCGCGGTTGCGGCAGGCGATAGCGATCGATCAGGAAGGCGCCCTCCTCGCTCGACAGCGCCAACAGTCCGCCGCGCAGCCGCTTCAGCCCCAGCGCCGAATCTCCCAGCGTGCCGCTGACAAAGACGAGGTCGTCGGCTTTGGCTGCATTGCGCCGCATCGCTCGCCCCGCCGGCACCTCGCCCAGGGCCGTGACGGTGAGAGTCAGCGGCCCGGGCGTGCCCACCGTGTCGCCGCCCAGGAGCCCGACGCCGAACTCCGCCTGATCGGCCGCCAGCCCGGCGCAGAAGGCAACGATCCAGGCCTCATCGACCGTATGGTCGAAGGCGCAGCTCATCAGATAGCCGATCGGCGCCGCGCCCTTGGCGGCAAGATCGGAGAGATTTTCGCGCAGCATCTTGCGCGCGATCTGGTCGGGTGGATCGTCGGGTAGGAAATGAACCGAGGCCACCAGGGCATCGGTGGTGACGACCAGCTCCTGGCCCGGACGCGGCGTCAGGATCGCGGCATCGTCACCCAGGCCAAGGGCCGCCGGGGTCGCCGCCGCCAAGGGCGCGAAGTAGCGCCGGATGAGCTCGAACTCACCCGGCCGTTTCGCGTTGCCCACGCGTGTCGCCTCCGAAATCGTCGGGCCGCAGCGAGCGCGCGATCCGGTCGAGGATACCGTTGACGAGGCCGGTCTCGCGATCGCCGAGGAAGGCCGCCGAGATCGCCACATATTCGCTGATGGCGACGCGAACCGGCAAATCCGGCCGCGCCGAGATCTCGTAAGCGCCGGCGCGCAACACCGCCAGCAGCAGCAGCTCCAGCCGCTCGACCGACCATTCCGGATCGAGCACCGCGGCGATCATGTCGTCGAGCTCGTCGCTGGTGGCGGCGGCCCCGCGCACGAGATCGGCGAAGAGCTGCGGATCGCTGTCGGGCACCCCGCCCTCCTCGATCGCCTTGCCCAGCCGATGGCGCATGAATTCAGTGATGACGATGGCCGAATCGGCCGAGGTCAGGGCGATCTGGTAGAGCGCCTGCACCGCCGCCAGCCGCGCACCGCGCCGCGGGTCGATCGCGGACGGATCCGTTACGGGTTTCCTGCCGCTCATTGGTCGGCTTCGATGACGCGATCGACGCCGTATTTGCGCTTGAGCGCGATCATCGCCAGGCAGGCATTGACCGCATCCTTGCCCTTGTTCTTCTCGCTCACCCGCGCGCGGGCCAGCGCCTGCGCCTCGTTCTCGACCGTCAGGATGCCGTAGCCGATGGCGAGGCCGTGGCGGATCGCCAGCTCCTGGATCCCGCGGGCGCTTTCCCCGCAGACATAGTCGTAATGGGTGGTCTCGCCGCGGATGACGCAGCCCAGCGCGACATAGCCGTCGAAGGGCTGCTTCACGCCATGCGTCGCCTCGGAGACGATGCGGATGGCCCCCGGCACCTCGAAGGCGCCCGGCACCTCGATGCGCTCATAGCTGCAGCCGGCCGCCTCCAGCGCCTGGACGGCGCCCTTCAGCAGCTCGTCGGAGATATGGGCATAGAACCGGGATTCGACGATCAGCACATGCGCTGCGCCGGAACCTCTGCCAGAAGACGGACGCACCATGATCGTTCTTCCTCAGCGGGCCGGCGGGATCGGCCATTGGTCGACGACCGTCAGGCCGTAGCCCTCGAGCCCGACGATGGTCCGCTTGGTATTCGAAATCAGGATCATCTCGCGCACGCCGAGATCGATCAGGATCTGCGCACCGACGCCATAGTCGCGGAGCTGGCCGGTGCTCTCGCTCTTCTGGTTGTGATGCGCCAGCACGCGCTCGCTGAGGCTGGTGGGCTGGGGCTCGCGGATCATGACGACGACGCCGCGGCCGTGATCGGCGATCATCTGCATCGCGGCCTGGAGCTGCCCGCCCCGCCCGCCGGTGCAGTCGCCCAGCACGTCGTCCAGCACATTCAGCGCATGCATGCGCACCGGCACCGGGCCCGGCGCCGACAGATCGCCCTTCACCAGCGCGATATGCTCGGCATAGGCCACGCGGTTCACATAGACGATCATCTGGAAATTGCCGCCATAGCGGCTTTCGAACTCGGTTTCGATCGAGCGCTCGACGATCCGGTCGTGGCGGCGGCGATAGGCGATCAGGTCGGCGATGGTGCCGATCTTGAGCCCATGGCGCTGCGCGAAGGCGATCAGGTCGTCGCGGCGCGCCATGGTGCCGTCGTCATTCATGATCTCGCAGATCACGCCCGACGGGTTGAGGCCGGCCAGCCGCGCCAGATCGACCGCGGCCTCGGTATGGCCGGCGCGCACCAGCACGCCGCCGTCGCGCGCCTGGAGCGGGAAGATATGGCCCGGCGTCACGATATCGACGCGGCCCTTGCTGGGATCGATCGCGGTGGCGATGGTGCGAGCCCGATCGGGCGCCGAGATGCCGGTGGTGACGCCCTCGCGCGCCTCGATCGAGACGGTGAAGGCCGTCTGGTGGCGGGTGCCGTTATGCTGCGCCATCAAGGGCAGGCTGAGATGCTCGACGCGTTCGCCGGTCATGGCGAGGCAGATCAGGCCGCGGCCGAACTTGGCCATGAAGTTGATCGCGTCGGGGGTCGCCATCTGCGCCGGAATGACGAGGTCGCCCTCGTTCTCGCGGCCCTCGTCGTCCACCAGCACGAACATGCGTCCGTTGCGGGCTTCCTCGATGATGCTCTCGGTCGGCGAGACGAGGTCGGAGAAGGTCGCCCGCCAGGGCTCGAGCTTGGGCTGGCTCATGCCGGTTCCTTTTCGGTGAGGCGTGCAAGGTAGCGCGCCATCATGTCGATTTCCAGATTGACCCGATCACCCGCATGGGCGCTGCCCAGATTGGTCGCTTCCAGGGTGATGGGGATAAGATTAACGCCGAAATCGACGCCCGCGACCTCATTGACGGTCAGGGAGACCCCGTCCATCGCGATCGAGCCCTTGGGCGCAATGAAGCGCGCCAGGGTCTTGGGCGCCGAGACGGTCAGCCGGACGCTGCCGCCATCCTGGCGCATGGATTTGATGGTGCCGACCCCGTCGACATGGCCGCTGACGAGATGGCCGCCCAGCTCGTCGCCGAGGCGCAAGGCGCGCTCGAGATTGACCTTGGTGCCGACCTGCCAGCCGCCCAGCGTGGTGACGTCGAGCGTCTCGTTCGAGGCCTCGAAGGCAAGCCAGCCGCTCCCCTTCTCCACCACCGACAAACACACGCCATTACAGGCGACGGACGCGCCCAGATCGATCGCGGCGGTGTCGTAGCGCGTCTCGATGACGAGCCTCGTCACGGCGCCGGGCGCGCGTTCGCGAACCTTGCCGAGATCGGTGATGATGCCGGTAAACATGCCTGACCGCTTGCGGGGTTGTTGCTGGCGCTAAGTTAGGAGCGGCGTTTATAGCTTTCCAGAAGGTCCTCGCCCAGCGTTTCCGCCGCTATGCGCTGGAAGCGGGGCATCTCGGCGAGCCTTGCAAGACTGAGCGGGGACGCCGCCGGAATGCCGTCGCCGCCGATGATGCCCGGGCTGCGGAACCAGGCGAGCCGGTCCACCAGGTCATGCGCCAGAAAGGCGGCGCTGAGCCGGCTTCCGCCCTCGACCAGGATTCGGGTGAGCCCGCGGCGGCCCAGCTCGGCCATGAGGGCGGCGAGGTCGAGCCGCCCGTTGCGGTCCAGGCCGGCTTCGATGAACCCGACCCCGGCGGCGCGATGAGCGGCACCCCGCGAGGCTGCGACATCGGGTCCCACCACAATCCAGCTCGGGTGCGAGGCGGCCGAGGCGACCAGTTTCGCCGTCACAGGCAGCGACAGATCGCGGTCCAGCACGATACGGACTGGATGCCGGTCCTCGAGGCCGGGCAGCCGGCAGGTCAGTTCGGGATCGTCGGCAAGGGCCGTGCCGCTGCCGACCAGGATCGCATCATGCTGCGCGCGCATCAGATGGACGCGCGCGCGCGACGCCTCGCCGGTGATCCAGCGGCTTTCGCCGCTCGCGAGCGCGATGCGCCCGTCGAGCGTGCTGGCGATCTTGAGCGTGACGAGCGGCCGGCCGGATCTGATCCGCGAGAAGAACCCCTCGTTGAGATCCGCGGCCTCGCCGGCCAGCGCTCCCACCGTGACGGCGATGCCGGCCTTGCGCAGCATCGCCAGCCCGCTTCCCTGCACGCGAGGATCGGGATCCTCCATGGCGGCCACGCAGCGCACGATGCCGGCGGCGATCAGCGCCTCGGCGCAGGGCGGTGTCTTGCCGTGATGCGAGCAGGGCTCGAGGCTGACATAGGCGGTGGCCCCCTTCGCGGCAGCGCCCGCGCGGCGCAGCGCCTCGGTCTCCGCATGGGGCCGTCCGCCCTTTTGCGTCCAGCCGCGCGCAATGACGCGATGATCGGGCGAGACCAGCACGCAACCCACGGCCGGATTGGGCCACACCCGCCCCAGCCCGCGCGCCGCCAGAGTCAGCGCGGCACGCATATGCGCGAGGTCGGTGTCGGAGGGTTTGGGTGTGGCGCTCACTGTCTATCCACCCACACTGTCACTCCCGCGAAAGGGGGGGCCATGCCTGCCGGAGGCGCCACGGCTGCACCATGGGTCCCTGCTTTCGCGGGGATGACATGGGAGGTTCAATCCCCGTCGCCGCCGAGCCTGCCGACGAATTCTTCGAAGTCCTTCGCCTCGCGGAAATTGCGATAGACCGACGCGTAGCGCACGAAGGCGACCTGGTCGAGGCTCTTGAGCGCCTCCATCACCATCTCGCCCACGACCTTGGACGGGATCTCGCTCTCGCCCGAGCTTTCCAGCCGGCGGACGATGCCGTTGACCACGCGATCCAGGCGATCGCCGTCCACGGGGCGTTTGCGCAGCGCGATCTGCATCGAGCGCATGATCTTGTCGCGGTCGAAGGGCTCGCGCTGGCCGTTGCTCTTGACCACGGTGAGCTCGCGCAGCTGCACGCGCTCGAAGGTGGTGAAGCGCGCGCCGCAGTTCGGGCATTGCCGTCGCCGACGGATCGCCGAGCCGTCCTCGGTCGGACGCGAATCTTTGACTTGAGTATCCTCGTTGCCGCAGAACGGGCAGCGCATCGCGAGTTTCCCCCTTTATCGCTTGGCGCCCGCTCGGCTAGCGCCGACCGGTGTAAACCGGGAAGCGCCGGCAGAGCTCCTGAACCTGGGCGCGAACCTCGCGCTCGGTCTTGCTGTTGTCGTCCGGATGAGCCGCCATCCCGTCGAGCACCTGCCCGATCAAACGGCCCACCTCCTTGAATTCCGCGACGCCGAAGCCGCGGGTGGTTGCCGCCGGCGAACCCAGACGAACGCCGGAGGTGATGGTCGGCTTCTCCGTGTCGTACGGGATGCCGTTCTTGTTGCAGGTGATGCCGGCATGCTCGAGACTCGCCTCGGCCGCCTTGCCGGTGAGCTTCTTCGGCCGCAGATCGACCAGCATCAGATGATTGTCGGTGCCGCCGGTGGTGATGGCGACGCCGCTGCCGACCAGGATCTCGGCCAGCGCCTTGGCGTTCTCCACCACCTGCTTCGCATAGACCTTGAATTCCGGCCGCAGCGCCTCGCCGAACGCGACCGCCTTGGCGGCGATCACATGCATCAGCGGGCCGCCCTGCAGGCCCGGGAACACGGCGGTGTTGATCTTTTTGCCGATATCCTCGTCCTGGGCCAGGATCATGCCGCCGCGCGGGCCGCGCAGCGTCTTATGCGTGGTGGTGGTGACGACGTGGGCATGGGGCAGCGGGCTCGGATGCACGCCGCCCGCGACCAGCCCGGCGAAATGCGCCATGTCGACCATGAAGTAGGCGCCGACGGAATCCGCGATCTTGCGGAAGCGCTCGAAATCCCAGAAGCGCGGATAGGCGGAGCCGCCGGCCAGGATCAGCTTGGGCTTATGCGCCGCCGCCAGCTTCTCGACCTCGTCCATGTCGACGCGCAACGTGTCGGGGCGAACATTGTAGGGGACGACCTTGAACCACTTGCCGGACTGATTGACCGGCGAGCCATGGGTGAGGTGGCCGCCGGCCGCGAGATTGAGGCCCATGAAGGTGTCGCCCGGCTGCAGCAGCGCCATGAACACGGCCTGGTTCGCCTGCGCGCCCGAATGGGGCTGCACATTGGCGAAGTTGCAGGCGAAGAGCTTCTTGGCGCGGTCGATCGCCAGCATTTCGGCGACGTCGACATATTCGCAGCCGCCGTAATAGCGCTTCGAGGGATAGCCCTCGGCATATTTGTTGGTGAGCACCGAGCCCTGCGCCTCGAGCACCGCCGAAGAAACGATGTTCTCGGAAGCGATCAGCTCGATCTGGTCCTGCTGGCGATGCAGCTCATCGCTGACAGCGCGCGCCAGTTCCGGGTCGCGCTCGGCCAGCGACATGGTGAAGAAACCGGGGATCTGCGCGGAGGCGGCGGGAGACATAGCGTCGATATCCTTCTCTCTAAGCAAAAGGCTTCACTCGAATGTTTGCGGGGGCGCGCGTCAGGACAATTTGCCGATGCGCCGGCTATGTCGTTCGCCGCCCTCGAACGCCGTGGCGAGAAACGCCGCCAGACAGTCCTTCGCGACCTCGGGCCCGAGCAGACGGGCGCCCAGGGCCAGCACATTGGCGTTGTTATGGAGACGGGCGAGCTTGGCGCTGGTGCCGTCATGGCAGACCGCCGCGCGGATATGGCGATGGCGATTGGCGGCGATCGAGATGCCGATCCCGGTGCCGCAGACGAGAACGCCGCGAAGCGCGCGGCCGTCCTTGAGGGCGACCGCCAGCTTGTCGGCGAAATCGGGATAATCCACGGATTCCGGGCCGGCCGTGCCGAGATCGAGCGGTTTGTATCCGCCCGCGGCGAGTTCCGCCTTGAGCAGTTCCTTCAGCTCGAATCCCGCATGGTCGGCAGCGATGGCGATGGTCTCTTGCGGCATCGGCGCGAGGTGCTCTCAGGGGTTGGCAAGACCGGTAGCCTTACCACATCTGGCGGCCGGCAACCAAGGCGCCGCAAACCCTCGCGGGAGCCACAATAGGGCGCTGGCAGCGCCAAAGGGGCCGCCCCCACGACATTGACGCCGTTAAGGAATTTGACCGCCCCGCCCGGGGCCCGGGAAAGCCCCAAAGCAGAAGGGCCCGGCGTCGCCGCCGGGCCCTTCCTTAATCGGTCTGTCTAGCCGGAGATTACTTCATCTCGGCGTAGTTGCCGTCCTTGAAGACGTACCAGACATAGGTGGCCGCCGTCAGGTCGCCCTTCTTGTCGAAGGCGAGCTTGCCGATCACCGTATCGTAGGGGGCGCTGCGGATGGCCGCCGCGACCTTCTCGGCATCGGTGCCGCCGGCCTTCTTCACCGCCGCCGCCCACACCTGGATCGCGGCGTAGGTCGAGAGGGTGTAGCCTTCGGGCTCGAAGCCGTCCTTGCGGAAGGATTCCACCACCGCCTTGGCGCTCGGCAGGTTCCGGGCCTCGGCAGCGTTGGTGAACATCACGCCGTCGGCAGCCTTGCCGGCGAGCGTCGCGAACTCGAGCGTGTTGAGCGAGTCACCCGAGAGCAGCGGGGCCTTGAGGCCCTGCTCGCGCGACTGCTTCACGATCAACGCGGCTTCGGGGTGGTAACCGCCGAAATAGATCACGTCGACCTTCGCGTCCTTGAGCTTGCTGACGAGCGCCGTGTAGTCCTGCTCGCCCGCGGTGATGCTCTCGCTGAGAACTTCCTTCATGCCGGCCTTGTTCAGGGCAGCGCGCGTCAGATCCGCGAGACCCTTGCCGTAGGCCGACTTGTCGTCGACGATCGCGATGTTCTTGCCCTTGAAGTGCTCGGCGATCCAGGCGCCCGCGAACGAGCCCTGCTGGTCGTCGCGGCCGCAGGTGCGGAACAGCGTGTCCCAACCGGAGGCGGAAGCGTCGTCCGTGAACTTCGGATTGGTCGAGGCCGGCGTGATCTGCAGGATGCCTTCCTCGTGATAGACGGCCGAGGCCGGGATCGAGGAGCCGGAGCAGAAATGGCCGGCCACGAAGACCACGCCCTTCGACACGAGGTCGTTGGCGACCGCAACCGCCTGCTTGGGATCGCAGGCATCGTCGCCCACTTCGAGCTTCAGCTGCTTGCCCATGACGCCGCCCGCGGCGTTGATGTCGGCGACCGCCTTCTCGGCGCCGCGCTTCATCTGCGCGCCGAATTCCGCCAGGTCGCCGCTGATCGGGCCGGCCACGGCGATGGTGATATCGTCCGCGCGCGCGGGCGTCACCGACAGCGACGCCGCGACGGCCGCAGCCGCCAGCAGCGGTAGTGCAAATTTACGCATCAATCATCTCCCTGTTGCAGTTGAGCTCCGGCGTGGACCGCCGGCAGCCCTCGTAAAGCCTTCGTTATCTCCGCATACCTTGCAGGTTGGTTACATTCTAGCACCCGCCATAAGGGCGGCAATTCGATTTCGGCATTCCTTTCGGGGGAACCCAAGCCTCTGGCCGGTCAGGAGATTTCCTTCCAGCCAAAGAGGCCCGACCGGGCGTAGAGCCACGGATACTGGCTCACCATCTTGCGCGCCTGGGTCAGGCGATGGGCCGCCAAGGCGATCAAAACCAGCACGATGGCGTGGCTGACATAGCCGATCGTTCCGTCCCCATAGACTGCAAACTGACCGTCGGGAAAACCGAAGGGCACAATCCGGGCGGCGAAGAGAAAGTTGTCGGCCAGGCGCTCTGCCACCGTGAGCAGCATGCCAT
>NZ_JBOHKS010000280.1:0-10608 GCF_050729195.1 Hypericibacter sp. | reverse complement strand
GCCCTTGCCCTGGCCCGGCGGCAACGAGCCCCTGGTCGCCGGCGTGCCCGACGGCACGGCCGATACCGCCTCGAACGACGCGTCATCGGGAACCATCGTGGCCCCCGATCCGGTGACAGCGGCCAAGGAAACCGGCAACGATTCCTTCGCCAACTTCATCGAGCGGCTGGTGAATCAGCGGGACAACAAGAAATGACGGCGCGGCGTCGATCGCTTCTTCTTTCCTCTCCCCATCCCGTCTCCGGGAGGGGGAGAGGGCAGGGTGAGGGGGTTGTCGATGACAGGCGATGCGCTGAAGGGCGTCGTCTTATTCTGACTCATCCCCCTCACCCAGCTCCGGGTAAGCCTCCGCTACGCGTGCCGGCTTCGCCGGCGATTAAACAAAATAACGGGCCTTTGCCCGCGGCCTAACCCTATGCGTCCCTCTCCCCCTGGCGGGGGCGAGGAAAGAAACGCGAGAGCTTCATGTGTCCTGCTTCTGCCAGGGCCGCACCAGCGTCCAGTAGCTCACGGGACCTGCGACGGCGCTCAGCGCCAGCGCGATCACCATCGGCATCTGTGTGCCGTCGGCGGCGTGGCCGATGGCGGCGCCGACGAGGGCCGCGGTCGACATCTGGGTGAAGCCGAGGAGTGCCGAGGCCGCACCGGCGGCGCGCGGATAGGGCCCGATGGCGCCCGCCATCGAGTTCGCCATCACCATCCCGACGCCGAAGAGATAGACCATGGTGGGGGCGATGATCGCCATGACCGTGTCGATGCCGGCCCAGGCCAGCGCCACCAGCACGATGCCGCCGACCAGCGCGATGGCGCCGCCGGCCGCGATCATGTGATGGATCGTCACCTTGCGCGCGAGCTTGCCGGCAAGCGTGGCGCCTGCGATATAGCCCGCCACCACCGCGGCGAAGCAATAGCCATAGTCGTTCGGCTCCAGCTTCATCATCCCCATCAGCACGAAGGAGGAGCCGGAGATGAAGCAGAAGATGCCGCTATAGCCGAAGGCCGAGGACAGCACATAGCCGACATAGCGGCGCTGTCCCGCCAGCATCAGATAGGTCTCGAGAACGTTCGAGGGCCGCGTCGCCAGCGGGTTCCGGTCGTGATTGGTCTCGGGCAGCATGGTCGCAGCACCCACGAGGCCGCCCAGGCCATAGATCACGAGGGCTGCGAAATTGGCGCGCCAGCCGAACCAGGCCTGCAGATAGCCGCCGAGGATCGGTCCCAGCAGCGGCGCGATCGCCATCGCCGCCGCGAGATAGGAGAGCACGCGCGCCGCGCCTTCGCGGCCATAGACGTCGCGCACCACGGCGCGGCACAGCACCGGGCCGACGCAGGCCCCCAGCGCCTGCAGGAAACGCGCCGCGATCAGGAACTCGATCGAGGGCGCCAGCATGCAGGCGATGCTGGCCGCGAGATAGATCACCAGCCCCGCCAGCAGCACCGGCTTGCGTCCGAAGCGGTCGGAGAGCGGGCCATAGATGAGCTGCGAGGCCGCGAGGCCGACGAGGAAGATGCTGAGGGTGAGCTGGACATCGGCCTCGCTCGCCGAGAAATAGCTCATCAGGCTCGGCAGCGACGGCAGATAGAGGTCGGTCGAGATCGGACCCAGCGCCACCAGCACGGTCAGCAGGACGATGACGGGAACGGAGTCGGCGCGACGCATGAGCGGGGAGGGATTTGGAAGGAGGAGGGAGGACAGGCTAAGCTCACTCTAGCGGCGCAAGACCGATTGGCAAACGCCGCTGCAACCGAGTGCTTCCCGTTCATACGGGAAGCACTCTTGATTGTTTGGTTTTTTCGCATTTTCTACGGCGAACCGGTATCCATCCCCGCCTTCGCGGGGACAGGCCCCGCCGGAAAATACTCAGGACGGAGCCATGACGAAGAAACGGCCCGAGGACCAGACGCCCTTCATGGCGGCGCCCGATTATGGCCGCAGCCTGAAGGGCATGGGCATCAATCTGCTGGTGCGCGAGGTGCCGCGCGCGGTCGCGTTCGCCCAGACGGTGCTGGGCGCGCGCGTCGTCTATGGCGATCCCGATTTCGCCGTGCTGCGCCATGGCACGGGCGACAATCAGGCCGAATGGATGCTCCATGCCGATCATACCTACGGCACGCATCCGCTGCTGAGCCTCACGGGCGACGGCGCGGTGCGCGGCGCCGGCGTCGAGCTCCGCCTCCATGGCTGCGATCCCGACGCGGCCGTCATGCGCGCCGAGGCCGCCGGGCATTACGTGATGGCGAAAGCGGCCGACAAGCCGCATGGCTTGCGCGAGGCCTATATCGTCGATCCCGACGGTTATATCTGGGTCCCCGATGTGCCGCTGCGCTAGACCGGTCTTCGTGCCATGACCGGGATTTCTCCGCTCGCGCTGGAACCACCGCCGCGGCCACCGCTGATCGCGCCCTTGATCGGTCTCTGGCTCGTCATGCTCGTCGGTGCCGGATTGATCGGCGGCTATCTGTTGCCGCGCTGCATCGCGACCTTGCCGCCGGGCATCTCGATCGCCACCGTCTTTTTCATATCGCTCGCCGGCGCGCTGGGTCGTCGGCGGGGGCTGAGTTGGCCCTGGCTGATCTCACTGGCGCTGGTTTATGGCGTCCTGACCTGGTTCACGATTGCCTTCGCGATCCTCGCGGGCAATTTCATGGTCTCGGGTCTGTGCAAATTATTCTGACGCGAATCAAGATCGATCAGGGACGCGCCGCTCAGGCCGGCAGCGGATCCTCATAGGCGCGCTCGCCATCGCTGCGGCCATAGCGATGCAGATCCGGCCCGTGCTCCGCCAGCCAGTCGCGCGCCTTGCGCGCATGGGGTGTGAGCTCGTCGACGAGGCGCCAGAAGCGCGGCTCGTGATTCATCTCGCGCAGATGCGCCACTTCATGCGCGACCACATATTCGAGCACCCATTTGGGCGCCAGCACCAGCCGCCAGGAGAAGGCGAGCTCGGCCGAGGCCGAGCAGCTGGCCCAGCGGGTCTTGGGATCGCTGAGCCGAATGCGCCGCACCTTCTTGCCGATCATCGCGGCCTTGGCATGGGCGAACTCGGCGATCTCGCGGCGCGCCTCGAGCTTCAGCCAGTCCTCGACCCGGCGCGGCAGATGCTCGGGCTTGCCGGCGACATGGATCTCGCCTTCCTCGCACCAGACCACCCCCCGGGCCTTGGGCCGGTGGCGGATGCGGTGGGGCTGGCCCAGGAAGGGCACGACCTTGCCGGTCTCGAACGGCACCCCTTCGGGCAGCAATTCGACCCGTTCGCGGATCCAGGACCGGTGCGTCTGGGCGAAGCGGCGGCCCTCGTCATAGGTCGCCCGTGGCGGCAGCACCACGACGATGCGCCCGGCCGACTGGTCGAATCGGAGGATGATCCGGCGTGCCCGAGTATTGCGTTGATAAATCAGGGGAATTCGGCGGTCATCGAGAGTCATGACCTGTCCCTCGACCAGCCGTTTGACCTGCCGGCGGGGGCGGCGCGAAGCGGAATTGGAGCGGGCTTTGCGACGGGACATGTCATCGGTTATGCGGTCTTGAGGGACCCCTGCCAAGACCTCCCGTCGCGCGCTAGGACTTATTTCCTGTGGATATCTACCTTCGCCGCCTCGCGGGTCAGGAGTTCCTGCTTCACCCCTTTGCCCCAGCGGTAACCGGTCAGGCTGCCATCGGCGCCGCAGGCGCGGTGGCAGGGAATGACCACGGCCACGGGGTTGGTGGCGCAGGCCCGGCCGACGGCCCGGGCCGCGGTGGGCTGGCCCAGACGGCCGGCGATTTCACCGTAAGTCAGGGTCTCGCCCAGCGGGATTCGGCGCAGTTCCTCCCAGACGCGCTGCTGGAACGCGGTCGCCTGGATATCGAGCGGGAGATCGATATGGGGTGCCCGACCCTCCAAATGGGCCAGAATCGCGGCCAAAGCGGTCGAGAGAGCCGGATTGTCCTTCCGAATCCGCCTTGCGGCGGGGAATTCCTCGTTCAAAGCCTCGATCAGGGGGGCGTCGGCCTTCCCGATCGACACAAAACAGACGCCTTTGGGGGTCGCGGCCACCAGAACCCGACCCAAAGGTGACGGGGCGGTCGCATAGGCGATGTCGGCGCCTTCGCCGCCCTTGGCATAGCTGGCCGGCGTCATGCCGAGCGCCTGGGGTGCGCGCTCATAAACCCGCGAGGCCGAGCCGAAGCCCGCGCCATAGGTGGCGGCCGCTACGCCGTCGCCCTGCTGCAGGCCGCTCTTGAGCCGGTTCACCCGGCAGGCATCGGCATATTGCCGCGGGGTCACGCCCATGGCCTGTTTGAACAGGCGCTGGAGATGCCAGGGGCTGACGGCACAGGCGCGGCCCAGCTCGGCCAGGGTTACCGGACCCGGATCGCCAGCATCGTCCTCCGCCGCCATCTTGCGCTCGATATAGCGGCAGGCGCGCTGCACGGCGTCCAGCCGATGGGAGCGGGCCGTGCCCGGGCGAGCGCTCGAGGACGCGTCGGATTCCAGGACTTCGACCGGCCGGCGGGCGACCATGCTGAACTCTCTCATCGGGAACTCCTCGAACCAAGATAGGGGTGGCGTGGCGCTACTCCTAGCCCGCCCCGACCGGGGCCTCTATCCGATCCTTGCGAGGTGCCGAGCGAGCGGGAATCGCTAAGCTTTTCCTGACGTTTTCGCCGGTTATAGTGCCGCTGCCATGTCCAGCCCCGCCCTTGCCCTCGACCCGGTTCCGCGGCGCCTCCTGCCGCTGCTGCTCTTGCTGCTGCAGGGCACGGCCTGGGGCCTGACCTTTCCGACATCAAAGATCGCGGTCGACAACGGCGTCGGTCCCGCCGGCTATGTCTTCTGGCAGACGCTGGGTGCTGGCAGCGTGCTGCTGGCGCTGATCCGCCGCCGTCCACCGCGCTGGGATCGCCGTCACCTCTTCTATTACGCCGTCTGCGGCCTCGTCGGCATCACGCTGCCCAATGTGATCCTGCTGAGCGCGGTGGCGCATCTGCCGGCGAGCCTGACGGCGCTCATCGTCAACACCTCGCCGCTCATCACCTTCGCGATCGTGCTGCTGCTCGGCATGGAGCGTTTTCACTGGCGGCTCGCGGCCGGCCTCGCGATCGGTTTCCTCGGCGCCGCACTCCTGGCCTTGCGCGGCGCCAGCCTCGATGGCGGCGCGGCGCTGGGCTGGGTGCTGTTCGGATTCCTGGGGCCGCTCTGCTATGCCAGCGTCGCGATCTTCAATCAGCGCTGTCGGCCCAAAGGCAGCGATTCGCTGACGCTCGCCTGCGGCATGGTGATCCTGGGATTTGCCGGTGCGCTGCCCTTCGCGGCCGCGCGTGGCGAGATCGAGCCGCTCTGGCCCGTGGGTCCGGGCGAGCTTGCCGTCCTGATCCAGATCGGGGTTTCCTGCTTCGGCTATATCGTGCAGTTCGAAGTGATCCGCATGGCGGGCGCGGTTTATTTCAGCCAGGTCACCTATATCGTGGCGGTGACGGCGCTCACCTGGAGCTATCTGCTGTTGGGCGAGGCGCTCAGCCCCCTCGTCGGCCTGGCGGTGCTTTTGATCTTCGCCGGGCTCGTGCTGCTCAATTGGCAGGGACCCCGGGTTTCGCGCCCGCCAGCCCCCGCGCCAGAAAGGATCGATCCATGACCATGCCTCCCTTCCATCTCGCCTTCCCGGTCGCCGATCTCGACCGGACCCGCCATTTCTATGAAGGCATGCTGGGTTGCCGCGTGGGCCGCACCGATCCGCTCTGGATCGATTTCGATTTCTTCGGCCATCAGATCTCGGCGCATCTGCGTCCCGAGGAGACCGCGATGGCACGCACCAACGCCGTCGATGGCGACAATGTGCCGGTGCGCCATTTCGGCGCCATCCTCGAATGGGACGACTGGCACCGCCTCGCCGACAAGCTCAAGGGCGCCAACGCCAAATTCATCATCGAGCCGCATGTGCGCTTCAAGGGCGAGGTCGGCGAGCAGGCCACCTTCTTCATCCTCGATCCCAGCGGCAACGCGCTCGAGTTCAAGAGCTTCCGCGACATGAGCCGGGTGTTCGCGAGTTGAAGGGTCGAGCCTCTTCCCGCGTATTTCTTTCCTCTCCCCCGCGTTGCGGGTGGAGAGGATCGTCTTTATCGGGAACGGCGAGAAAGCATCGGCGCTATTTGATCCAATCGACGATGCGCTTCTCCGCGTCCTCGACATCGTCTTCGCTGACCACCTTGTTGCGCACCGAGATGCCGGCCTTGTGCACGGTGTTGGGGTCGCCCGACACCAGCGGGTGCCACCAATGGAGATCCTTGCCCTCGTCGACGAGGCGGTAGGCGCAGGTCGAGGGCAGCCAATGCAGCTTGCCGATCATGCGCACGGTGAGCGCGATGCAGTCGGGCACCAGTGTCTTGCGCTTCGCATAGTTCTTGCAGCGGCAGCTCTTGGAATCGAGCTGGCGGCAGGCGACGTCGGTGAACTCGACGAGGCCGGTCTCGGTGTCCTCGAACTTCACGGTGCAGCAGCGCCCGCAACCGTCGCAAAGCGACTCCCATTCGGGCTTCGTCATCTCCTTGAGGGTCTTGACGCGCCAGAAAGGCTCGGGCTCGCCCTTGCGCTTCTTGGCCGCGCGTTTCGACGCGGCGGGCTTGGCCAGTTTCCTGCGGAGCTTGGCGAGGACCATCAGAGCTGCTTCGTCACGCCGGCGACGATGTCGTCGGCGCTGACGTCCTGTCCGAAATGGGTGAGATAGCGCCCGTCGCGGTCCATGAGATAGATCAGCGAGGAATGCATCACGTTATAGTCGGTGCCGCCCGCATCGGGTTTGTAATAGGCGCGGTAATCCTTGACCAGCTGATCGATCGCCGGCTTCTCGCCGGTGAGGGCCACGATATGCGGGTCGAAATTCGCGACGAAATCGTGCATTGCCGCGGGCGTGTCGCGGGCCGGGTCCACCGTGACGAAGATCGGCACCACCTGGTCGGCCTTGTCGCCGAGCTTGCCCATGGCCTGCGTGATCTTCTGCAGATCGAGCGGGCAGACATCGGGGCAATGGGTGAAGCCGAAATAGACCAGCATCAGCTTGCCGCGGAAATCGCCGTCGCTGCGGGGCTGGCCGTTCTGGTCGGTGAGGGTGAAGCCGCCGCCGACAAGGGCGGTGCCAGAACCGCCTTCGCCCGGGGGCCCGGCTTCGCGGAAGGCCCAAAACACGGCGATCGCCGCGATCAGCAGCAATGCGACGAGAGTGGTGACGCGCGCGACGAGGCTCTTGGGCATGGGTTCAATGAACGGAACGGAGTCGGCTCATCGCCCCTTCACCAGCGAAGGAAAGCGATCGCGACCCGGGGAAATATGGGGCAGGGCCCTGCGGCAGGCAAGCAAGGCCTCCTGCCGCTCTCTGCGGTTTAATGCAGCCGTAGCCCGAAGCGGCGTCGCCACCCTACCAGGGTGCGACCTTCAGGCCGGCGGGAATGACGGCACCTTCGGTCTTGAGGCCGGCCGGGCCGATCGGCAGCCGCAAGGCGAGGCCGGCAACCGGCCAGCTCACCTCGACCGACAGCGGCCGCTTCGAGAGCGGCTGCTCGGCCGTGGCCGCGCCCAAGGCACCCGGTTTGCCGGTCTCGACCACCGCGAGATAGCGCCGCTCGTCCCAATAGCTGCGCAGCGCGGCGGCCTTGGCGGGATCGGCTGCCGTCACCAGGAGGCGCGTCGCGATCTTGCCGTCGGTCGCGAGCGTCAGCAGTCCAACCACATGGGGGTCGGCCAGCTTCTTGTCAGCCTCGTCGTCGGGCGGCACATAGAAGCCCGCGGCCTGCGTGCTGCGGATCTGGTCGTCATCGAGCGTGGCGAAGACGAGCGGCTCGGCCATGGTCTCGAACAGCAGCGTGCCGGAGGCCAGGTCGTTGATCTGCCACCATTCGAGATCCTCGAGCCCGCGATCGATCTGGAGCAGGCAGTCGGGAAGGATTTGCGCAGCCGAGCCCTCGGCCTCGACGGTGTAGAGCGGCGTGCCGGAGGTGCCGGCCTTGGCGTCGAAGGCGTCGAGGCGGACGTGACCTTCGCCTTCGGGCGAGTTGACATCCCATTTTCGCGTCAAATGCAGACGCAGCAGCATGCGGTCGGCGTCGTGATCCTGACGGCAGGAGCTGAAACCCAAGATGGTGTTGTCGATGAGGCGGGAATCGCCATTGGCCGAGGCCTTGCTCGTCACCGAGATGCCGTCGGCCCAGGCCGGCAGCGAACCCGCCAACAATCCCGAGAGTCCCAAGGCCAGCAGGAGCGGTCGGCAGGTCAGGCGCAGGCGGGTCATCGAAATCTTCCCCCCGGAAACGTTGAGGCAATCAATCGGATGGCGATCAGGCGACAGCGAAAGCGCCCCGAAGGGCGCTTTCTCGGCTCAATAAGGCGACAGCGAATCGCGCAGCGGCTGCGCGTTGGGGTTGGAGAAGCGGCGCTGGATCAAAATCGCATAGGGCGTGGCGCCGGTACCGTAATAGGAGACGTTCCAGCTGTCGCGCTTGAGGACGCCAGCTCCTTCGAGCGAGAGCCCGCCGAACAGGCCCGAGGTCTTGGCGAAGCTGTAGACGTCGGCATCGAGATTGGTGGTCGTGCCGGCCTCGAGGCCCTTGCCCAGCGGACCCGCCGCGATCGAGACGTCGCCGCCGAACTTCATCTGGTTGTCGATGACGGCGTCGAGCGCATTCTCGCTCATGATGGTCAGCACCACCTCGGAGATCTCGCCGCCGATCTGCAGGCCCAGGCTGCCGGCGGCCAGCGTGTAGAAGGCCGGATAGCTCCAGCCCAGCTTGTCGTCGCGCACCATCAGCACGCCCGAGCCGCCTTCGGCGCCGATGATGAAGCCGCCCTTGATCAGTGAGGGGAAGATGATGACCGCCTTGGCCTGCTTCACATAGCCCGGCAGCTCGGCGAATTCGGGGCTGGTGATGAGCTTGTCGAAGGTGATGCGGGCCTTGTCGATGATTTCCTGCTGGTCGGTCAGCGCCGCCGCGGGGCGCGCCATGGCACAGCCCAGGAAGACAAGGGCCAGTGCCGTCAACAGCGTGCGCATGCGAACCATGGAGAGTCTCCCGATTGTCGAGTCGCGGGGTTGGAGGGGGAGCTTAAAGGAGCGGCGGATTTTGGCAATTCCGAGGCAGCCGCCCCGAGTCGCCAGGCCAAATCGCGGGCAGGATTGCGTGAGCATTCCCTAACTGTCCCTTCCCCCGCTTGCGGGGGAAGGTCAGGAAGGGGGAAGTCGCGATCGAGCAGCCCCCTCCCTGACCTTCCCCCGCAAGCGCGGGAGGGGATGAGTATTCAGGCTCGATCCGCGATCACCGGCGGGTGGTTGACCGTTGCCACGCGCCAGCTGGCGGCGGAGGCGGGATCGTCGCTCGAGGCCGAGGCGCCGATATGGTCGATGCGGGTGAGCGAGCAATTGTCGATGACGAATCCGAGCGCCCGTTCGGGCTCGAGTCCCAGGGCGAGGGCGAGGGCCGCGCGGATCGTGCCGCCATGCGCGACCGCGATGATGTCGCGGCCCTGATGCGCCGCGGTCAATCGCTCGATCGCCGTGCCGACGCGCGCGATCACCTCGACGAAACTCTCGCCCCCGGGCGGCGCCAGCTTGGCCGGGGCCAACCAGAAGCGATGCCAGGCGCCATCGCGCCGCGTCGCGAGCTCGTCATGGGTGAGACCCTGCCAGTCGCCAAAATGCTGCTCTGCCAGCAACGGTTCGATCACCAATGCCGGCACCGGCTTGCCGGCCGCGGCGAAGATCGCGGCCGCCGTCTGGTGCGTGCGCGCCAGATGGCTCGCGATCCAGGCGGCGTCGGTGGGCAGGAGGCGCGCAAGGCCGGCGAAACTGGCGAGGTTGGCGCAATCGGCCGGTACGTCGCTCTGGCCATAGATGCGCCCGCCATGGGAGGTGACCGGCGCATGCCGGATCCACCACCAGCGCGTGATCGGAACCGTCATCGGTTTCTGTCTCCGCTCAAATCACGGCCGCGGCGACGGCGAGCACCGCGATCTCCGAGAGCTGCTCGATCGCGCCGAGGGTATCGCCGGTATAGCCGCCGATGAGGCGCTTGCCGAGCCGGGCCATCGCCCAGGCCACGATCAGGGTCGCCAGCAATGCCACCGCTGCCATGACCGGCCCCAGCGCGATCCAGGCGACGACCGCGGCGATTGCGAGCGCGACCAGCGCATCGCCCTCGGCGGGTTTGCCGGCGCCAGCCGCGAGCCCGCCGCTCTTGGCCGCCGTCCCGCGCGCCATCACCAGCGCCATGGCGGCGCGGCCCAGCGCATGGGCGGCGATGAGCGCGGCGATGCCATGGGCCGCCGGCAATCCCGCCAGCAGCGAGGCGCGCGCCACGACCGAAAAGATCAGCGCCAGCACGCCATAGCTGCCGATGCGGCTGTCCGACATGATGGCGAGGCGCCGCTCCCGGTCATGGCCGCCGGCCAGCCCGTCGGCGCTGTCGGCCAATCCGTCCTCATGCAGCGCCCCGGTCAGGAGACCGGTCGCGACGATGGCGAAGAGCGCGGCGCCCAGGGGCGGCAGGCCGAGCTTCAGCCCCAGCGCATAGACCAATCCGCCGCCGAGACCGACAACCACACCGACCAGAGGGAAACAGCGCACCGCCGCCGCGAGCGGCCG
>NZ_JBOHKS010000279.1:0-43763 GCF_050729195.1 Hypericibacter sp. | reverse complement strand
GATCTCGACCGCCGGACCCTGGCCGTGGCGCCAGAGCCAGCCATTGAAGGCGGCGGCCAGGAGGTAGGGCAGCAGCAGAACGATGGCGCCGAGAGACATGCGGCCGTCGGGCGCCTTCTCGAACCCTGCGGCCCCGAGAAACGCGTAGTTGGCAGCGACGAGCGCCAGGGAGAAGGCCGGCCAGAACAGCCACCAGCCCCAGCCGCCGATGACGAGTGCGGCCGCGGCCGCAAGGGTGGCGCTCAGCGCGTAATAGAGCGCCAGGGCGAGGCGCCGGGGAGCGCGCGCCAGCCGAAACTTCGTCACCGGGCTGGGAACGCTGTCCGGCCAGAGCCAGAGCGCGAAGAAGCCCAGCGCCGCACCGGTAGGAAGGTCGAAGAAATGATGCTGATAGGTGGTCAGAACGGAAGCGCCGATCAGCGCCATCCAAAGATGCAGCGGCCAGACCAGCCAGCGCGGGACATGGCGCGCATAGACCACCCACAGCACGACCAGCAGCGCGATATGCAGCGAGGGCGCCTGGTTGAACGGTTTGTCGAAGCTGGTCAGCGCATCGAACATCAAACCCGGCAGGCCCGTCATATCCGGCCGGGCGAAGGTGAAGCGCAGCGGGAACAGGATGAAGCAGGTGACGGCGCCGATCTGGCAGGTCAGCAGCCGGCGCGCATGGGCGTCGAGCTCGGCGCGGCTGGTGCAGAGGAAGACCGAGATCGCGTAGAGCAGATCGATCGACCAGTAGGGAATGATGGTCCAGGGCAGGAAGGGGATCTGATGTTCCCAACCGAACACCACCGAGCCCACGTCGCTGCGCTGGGTCGCCAGATAATTGGCGAGGCCATAGCTGGCGAAGAAGAAGGGCCCGAGCAAGGCGAGCCACAGGATCGCACGCCGCCAGGGGTGGGGCTCGATCCTGGCGCCCGTTGCCGGGGCCAGCCTGCCGGCTGAATAGGATCGTTCCAGCGTCATCCGGCGATCCGCTGCGCCAGCGAGACGGTGAAGATGCCGTCCTCATCGATGCGCTGCTCCAGCTTGCGGAAGCCGGCATTGGCGACGAGCTGGTCCATCTCGGCCTGGGTGCGCCGACGCATGATCCAGGCCTGGCCCTGGCGATGGCTGGTCAGCGCCCGCGCGATCAGCTCGAGCTGCGGATGCCAGGGCTGGCCGGTATAGACGAGAAAGCCGCCGGCATCGACGGCGTCGGCCACGCCGCCGAGCGAGCGGCGGATCATGTCGTTGTCGGCGAAGAGCTCGTAGAGACCGGACACCACGGCGACGGTCGGACGCGGGGTCACGGCGGCGAGGCTGGCGCGGTCGAAGGCGTCGGCCTGCTCGAAGCGGGCGATGGCACCCAAGCCCTTCTGCTCGATGAGCGCGCGGCCGGCGGCGACATTGATGTCGCTATAGTCGCGGAGTAGAATCGAGTTCGGCTTGATGGCGCTGCCTTCGAGCGATTCCAGCACATAGCGTCCGTGGCCGGCGGCGATGTCCATCACCCGGATCGGTGCGCCCGCGGCCTGGAGCCGCGCCATGGCGATCCGGATCAGCTCCTCGACATGGATCTTGCGTTGGCGGATGCCGCGCCAGCCGGGCGAGTCCAGATAGGATTTGTCGGCGGCGCGCCCGATCGGCCCGATGCCGGTCGGCTTGTTGCGATAGACATAGTCGAGGGTCGAGCCGGAATCGAAGCCGGTCTTGTGGCCGAGCGCGATGCCGTCGGAGATGAGGCCGCCGACTTTGAGGTTGTTGCGCATGCCTGTCCAGTAGAGTCCGCGCGCCGACAGGGGCGGCAGCGGCGAGGCCAGCTCGTCGGATTCATCGCGGGTATAGCCGTACTTGTCGGCGTCGAGCAGCGACGGCCGGTTCAAGGGCTCGGCGAAGCGGGCCAGGATGAAGGCGCGCGCCTTGTCGATCGCGAGCTTGCGATCCTTCTCGCCCAGCGTGTCGTGATAGAAGCCCGGCAGGATGTGGCGTTCCTTGATCGGCGTGCCGAGCCGCTCATAGAAGCGATGCTGCGGCCCGTGATGTACCACCCAGTCGGCGCCCGAGATCAGGATCTGCGTCGGAATGGTGATGGCGCGCGCGTCGGCGACGATGCGCTCGGCGGTGCGATAGAGCTGCAGCAGGATATCGACCGAGATGGCGCGCGTGATCAGCGGATCGGAATCGAAGGAGGCGATGCGTTCCGGATCGTGGCTCAGGAACTTCGCCTTGACGTAGGACTGGACGTAGAAATGGCCGCGCAGCTTGCGCATGAGGCCGAGCCCCGGCCGCGCGAAGGGCACATAGAGCTTCACCTTGAAGGCGGGCGAGGCCAGCACCAGCGCGCGGATCTTCGGCGCGTAATCATGGGCCCAGGTGGCGGCCAGCACCGCGCCGACGCTCTGCGCGATCACCGCCATGTCCTCGACGGCGATGCCATGCTGGGCTGCGATGTGATCGACGAAGGTCTGCACGTCGCGCACGGAGGTGCCGAGGCTGGGGCTGAAGCCGCGCTCGCCAGGCGAATGACCATGGCCGCGCGCATCCCAGGCGAAGACGGCGAAGTCCGGCAGATCGAGTTCGTCGGCCAGATGCGCGACGCGGCCGGAATGCTCATGGCCGCGATGGAAAAGCACGACGGCACCGCGCGGGGCGCCCGCGGCCGGCCAATACCGGTAGAACAGCTCGACCCCGTCATGGGTCAGGAATTTGTGGTCTTCGACGGGGCGCATGGTGGCTCCCAGATTGGATGAATGAACGGGAATAGAGTTTTCGAATCAGCCGGGCGTCTTCCCACGCGCTTCGGCGAGGCCGCCGCGAACGCGATTGACGATCGTGATCGCCAGGACTAGCGCCATGAGCGGCATGATCCAATGCAGCCAGTCGGGCCTAGGGCCACCGATGCCGACCCACAAGCCCAGGGCGCCGAAGGCGAGCGCCCGGTCGCTCTTGCCGAACGGCCCGTCATAACGGCGCGTGGCGCCGAGCGTGAGGCCCTGCAGGCCGGCCATCTCGGAGACGGCGGCCAGAAGGATCACCAGCCCGACCTCGAGCGGTCCGAAAGGCGCCACCAGCGCGAAGGGCGCATAGAGCAGCGCGTCGGAGACGACGTCGGTGATCTCGTTGAGATAGGCACCGAGCTGACTCTTCTGCCCGAACTCGCGCGCCAGCATCCCGTCCACCGCATTGAGCGCCATGCGCAGGAAGAGCCAGACCGGGATCAGGAGAAACAGGATGGGATGGGCCGCCGCCCAGGCGATCAGCAGCAGCCCGATCAGGATCGAGCCGAGGCAGGCGCCCAAGGTCACTTGGTTGGCGGTGACGCCGGCGGCCGCCATCTGCCCAACCATCGGGCGCAGCAGCGCTTGGAAGCGCGGCTTCAATGCGTAAAGCGTCGCCACTCAAAATCCCCCTCGGGCCCCGCGATCCGGCCGCATTCCCTGTCGGCGCCGCGAGGCTCCCGATCGCCGGGGTGCCCGCCATCGCCGCCTCAATCCTCGGTTGCTCCGGGCCGGATCGCAACAGGCGCATTCATAAAGCATCGTAAGGGGCTGGGGCGAAAATTAGGCGTTCTGGACCCGGGCAAAGGACGGCTTTGGAAGGGAATTCCGCCGATTTTGACAGAAGGGATAGGTTTTTTGCCTCCCCGGCCCCGGTTTCGGATTTTCACCTTGCCTGGAACGATGAGCCCGTTGAAACAATTGCAGCCGATGGCGGGACGAGTCGACATATCCCCGACATCGCGATGTCCGATGATGGATGTCCAACACCGGGCGAGGGGGATTCCTCCGCGCCCCTCAGGAGGTTTGAGATGGGTTTGAACGAAAGGCGGAAGGTGAAGGAGCTTCAGGACGTCACCCTTCCGGGGCGGTCCAAGGAGATCGAGGAGATCTGTGGCAAGGCCATTCCCTACGAGGTCGATTGGCCCAGCGTTCAGGACAACGCGGAAGCGCTCAACTTCATGGACAATGTCTCCTGCCACCGCCTCAACATGGCGCTGCGCATGATCTGCCAGGACGATATGGGCAAGGCAGCGGTGCGCGACGGGCTGAAGACGATCAAGCTGAAGAACGTCGCCGACAAATCGGCCAAGAAGCTCAGCTTCGGCGGCGGTGTGCTCGAGATGCAATGCGCCTGGGCCCAGGGCCTCGACGGCGCCTTCAGCGACAACGAGATCCGCGCGCTGCTGACGGAGAAGCTCTGAGCGAGCGAGGGATGGGGGTGACGGTGAATAGAGGTCACCCCCTACGCTTCTATAGCCATGCCGGCCCCGTGTCGCGCCGTAGGCGCGCACGAGGACAGGCTACGACCGGCATCCATGAACACGGACCGTGCGTGGCTTTGCTCGATGGGTGTTCACGGACCCCGGCCGGAGTTTAGCCTCGGGCCGGCCTTCGGCCGGACCCGGGGGCCGGGGTGACGACAAAGAGCGTATTGCGCTTACCTTCTGCGTCGCTCTCCTACCCCTACTCGCATTGCGTCTTGGCGCTGGGATAGGCCCTCACCGTGACGAGCTTCTTCCCGTCCCAGCGATAATACGCGATGCCTTCCTTGCTTTCGTCCTCGTTGGGGGCGCCCAGCACGGCGATGAGATCGCTGTCGGGGCGGAAGCGCAGCGCGTCGTAATCCGGCGCCGCCTCGCCGGGCGAGCTTGCGACATTCATCACGCTGATGGCGCGCAGCTCGGGCGGAAAATAGACATGGCCGTTCCTGGCATCGAGGATGCCGAAATCGAGGCAGGCGCTGCCGCAGCCCCAGCCGACGATCGTGAAATGGCCGGTGAAGTTCGGTCCGTCCTTGGCGCCTCCGCGCAGTGCCGTCTTGAACTCCTTGGCTTCGGCATTGCTGGCGAGGTCCGGCACCGCCGGCTTGGCGATCGAAACGACAGCGGCCGGATAGGTGGCGAAGGCCGGCGGATCGAGCGGCGCCACGTCGTGCATGGTGATGGGTAAGCAGCCGGTCAGCGATTGGGCCAGGCTGGGGCCGGCCAGAAGGGCGGCCGATGCGAGAACGCAAAGGCCCAGGAGCTTCTTCATGATAAGAATGGAATCCATGGTTGATTCGTCGAGCGGCGGCTGATCGAAAGCCTCTTTCGATCGAACGAGACCCGGCGCCGCCGGCGAAATACTCGACGGAAATCCATTCCTTCGTAAGACAGGTCCAGGCCCCTCTGCGCTATCTCCTCAATCTTCCGATCCTCGTGGCGGCGTTCGGCGCCGGCCTGTTCCTCTATCTCGCGGTCCTGTCGGACAAGCCCAGCGGCGGCGATGCGCAGATGGGCGCGGCCCTGGCCATCGTCTTCGCGGCCTTCCTCTATACCGTGGCCCTGGCGGTCGCCTTGATCGGCTGCGTCGCCGTCGGCGGGTTCGACTGGATCCCGGCCGAGGGGCGGGGGCTGCGGTTCGTCATCGTGATCGCCGGCTTCATCGCGATCGGCCTGCTCTGCTTCGCCGCGATCAGCATCACCATGGAGACGACCGGATCGGACCAGCGCTGGGACCACGGCATGGTGGTCGCGTCGCGCTGGGTCGCGATCGGCATGCCGGCGATCCTGATCCTCTATGCGGCCTGGGTCGTGGACGCGCCGGCCGAGCTTCGCGCGGTGGCAGCAAGTCGCTATGCGCTGTTCGCCGGTATCGCGATCTTCGGCGCGCTGGCGGGGTTCGTCACGATCAAGGAGATGGCGCGCTGGAACCAGCAGGCGGCGGCCGACGCCGCGGCCGAGCAGGAGCGTGAAGACGAAGATATTCAGCAGACACGCCGAAACTTCGCGGCCCTCACCGATGCCGATCCGCTTTTCACCTGGGACGGTTATGTCGGCTATTACAAGATCCCCGACGACATCCGCGAGACGGCGCTGAAGCGCATCGCGGCCCGGCCCATGCTCGAGGCCGATCTGACCGAAGCACTGGCCAGCGGCAATTCGCTATGGGTGCAGGAAGCCCTGTCCCTCGTCGTCCGGCTGCCGTTCCAGCCTTCGAGTGGCCTTTCGGAACCGGTGACGCGGGCGATCGATCGCCTGACGAGTGAGCTGGCCGAGGAGGCCAAGGCGAAGAGCTATGACGGCGATCAATATATCGACCATTACCGCGGCAGCCTGCTGTCGACGGTGCGCGACGTCGCGGTGAAGATGGCCTCCGGTGCCGGCCTCGATCTGTCGGACCGGCTCGACCGGCTGCAGGCCGTGGTGATCGAGGGCTATCCCAAATCCGGTGCAGCCTCGACCTTTCCGGGCGAGGTCAAGGCAACGAAGAAACAGATCGCGGCGGCACTGGCCGCGCGAACGCCGTAAAGCGGTTCGCGCGGATAGCGGCGGCGGTCGAAACCGGTGCCGGCAGACGAAATCGGGTTGTCGCCTTTTTGCTGCCCCGTCAGCGCGCGTCGCCCAGCGCCGCCAGCATCTCCGCCAGCCGAACCGGTTTGCGCAGGGTCATGACCGTGCCGAGGCCCTTGGCCTCCGCCAGCGTGCGCGCGATTTTCGAGTAGAGCGGGTTGAACCCGCTGACGATGATCACTTTGACGTCGGCCTTGCGCTCGGCCAGCCAGTCGACGATCTCGGTGCCCTCGATCCCGGGCATCACCATGTCGAGCACCAGGATATCCGGCGAAAGCTCCTCGAAGACATCCTGGAAGCGATTGGAATCCGTCAGCATCACGGCGTTGAGATTGAGCATTTCGGCGGCGCTCTTCACGAACTCCGCGAAATCCGCATTGTCGTCGACAACAAGAACCGTCTTCTGTTGCGCTGTTGGCATAACGAGCCTGCCCTGTGCCCACCCTCAGGCCGATCAATATTATGATCGCGGCGGTTAACAACAATTGATGTCAAGCATGGGCTATCCGGATGGTCATGTCACTCAACCCTTTGGTCTTACCCGCATTTCTTCGAGCGCTTTATTGATTGCCTGACCAACGTGATGATGGGCCGGCGATTAGGCTTTCCAAGGCCGGGCGATCGGGCACCATCATGGCCGGCGCGCATGCCCATGGCAGGGTAGGCGCCCGGGGGACGGTTCAAGAGCATGATCGATACGAGGGGCAGGCTGGGGCTGCTCATGGCCGGGGCGGGCCTCGGGCTGCTGCTGATCCTCCTAGCCGCCCTGGGGTTTGAGTCGGCCCGATGGGGTCTGGGACCGACCGCGACTCTCGCCGGCGGCGTCTTGCTGGGCCTCGGTGGCCTGGGCTTTGCCTGGCGGCAGATCGATGCTCATTTCGCCCATCTCGAACGGCTGCGCGCGACGGTGCTGCTGCTGGGCGACCAGGGCGTGCCGATGCCGCCCCCGCGCATGGGCCGTGCGGGGGCACTCGACCGTCTGGAGCTCGCGATCGCCGAGCTGGGCGGCCATGAGATCGCCCGGCGTGAATCCCGCGATCGCCGGCTGGGCGCGGTCCTGGGCGCGCTCGATCAGGCGATCCTCGTGGTGACTCCGCAGGGACAGATCAGCCTGGTCAATGCCGCGGCCAAGAGCCTGTTCGGCGACCATGTGGCGCCGGGCTTGAGCGTGTTCGAGCTGTTCGAACGGCGCAGCTTCGCGCGCGTCCTGGATGAAGCCGCGGCCGCGGCGACCCCGCAGGAGACGGAGTTGCTGAGCGCCGGCAGCGAACGGATCGCGGCGACGGTGACCGATCTCGGCGAGGAGATGGGCGCGCTGCTGCGCTTCGCCGCGGGCCAGGCGGCGTTCCGGCGTCATCTCGAGCATGACCTGGCCCTGCATGATCGGCCGCCGGCGAGCCAACCGATCCATCACGAGATGGTCCTGACCGAGCTGCCGATCCTGGTGTTCGATACCGAGACCACCGGGCTCGATGTCGGCAAGGACCGCATCGTTTCGGCGGGCGGCGTGCGCATGCAGGGCACGCGCATCTACCCGACCCATATCTTCGACCTGCTCTGCGATCCGGGGATGCCGATTCCGCCGCGTTCGACCGCGATCCACGGCATCACGGACGCCATGGTCGCGGGCGCGCCGACATTCGCGGATATCGCGACCCGCCTCGCCTCGGCCTGTCGCGATGTCGTCGTGATCGGCCACAATATCGGCTTCGACATGGCCATGATCGATCGCGAGATGAAATTGGCGGGCCGGGAATGGGCACGACCCGTGACCTTGGACACGCTCAATCTCTATGCCGCGCTGCGGCCGCGCACCACCAAGCTCGATCTCGAGACGATCGCGGCCGATCTCGGCGTCGAGGTGCGCGGCCGGCACACGGCCCTGGGCGACGCGCTGATGACCGCCGAGATCTTCCGCCGGCTGGTGCCGATGCTGACCGGGGCCGGGATCGTGACGCTCTCGGCCGCGATCGGCTTCGCTTTGCGGCCGAAGGAAGTGGTCCGCCGGCAGCGGGCCGCGGGCTGGTAGGGGACGCTGGGAAAGTGGAACGCGATCTGATCGAGCGGGTCGATGTCTTCCCCTACCGCCACCGGGTGGGTGAAGCGATGTCGAGCCCGCCGGTCACGGCATCGCCCGAGGCCCTGCTGTCCCAGGCCGCCCAGCTCATCAGCGATCGGCGCGTCAGCTCCGTGCTGGTCGTCGATGCCGGGCAACGGCTCGTCGGCATCGTGACCGAATATGACGTGGTGCGGGCGATCGCCAAGGAAGGTGCCGTGGCGCTCGATCGACCTCTCGCGAGCCTCATGGCGCATCCGGTGGCGAGCGTCCCGGCCGACTCTTTTCTTTACACGGCCCTCGCCCGCATGGGCCGGCGCGGCATCCGCCAGCTCGCGGTCAGCGATCCTGTGACCGGCGAGCTCGTGGGCGTGATCAGCGCCGGCGCGCTACTGAAGGAACGCGCCAACCAGGCGCTGATGCTGGGCGACGAGATCGCCGATGCGAAGAGCGGCGCCGAGATGGCGCACATCCGCGGGCGGCTCCCCGCACTCGCTCGATCCCTGTTGCACGAGAAGCTGTCGGTGCTCGATGTCGCCGCGGTGTTGAGCGCGGTCTTGCGCGACATCAGCGCGCGAGCCGCGGAACTCGCGGCGGAGAGCATGGCGGCCGAGGGCCGCGGTCCGGCGCCGGCCGCCTGGTGCTATCTGATCCTGGGATCGGGCGGGCGCGGGGAGAGCCTGCTGGCGGCCGATCAGGACAATGCGCTGGTCCATGCGGGCCGTGAAATCCAGGACGATGACTGGTTCGCCGAGCTCGGCCGGCGCGCCTCCGACCTGCTGGACGCGGCCGGCATCCCCTATTGCCGCGGCAAGGTGATGGCCTCGGAATCCGCCTGCCGTCACAGCCTGCAAGGCTGGCAGGGGCAGGTGGCGGAATGGGTCCGTCAGGCCGACCCGGGTGCGCTGCTGTCGGTCGATATCTTCTACGACTTCCAGCCGGTCCATGGCGACCGGCGGCTCGCCGAGGCGCTGCGGCAGGAGGCGATGGCCGCTGCCCAGGACCGGGCCCTGCTGGCCCGTCTCAGCGCCACGCTCGACGCGCGGGTTTCGGCACTCACTCTGTTCGGCCGGTTCCGCATGAGCCAGGGCCGCGTCGATCTCAAGCGCGGCGGCCTGCTGCCATTGACGTCAGGCGCCCGCATCCTCGCGCTCAAGGCCGGTGTTCCCGCGACCTCGACTTCGGCGCGGCTGGCGGGGGCCGCCAGGGCAGGCCTCATCAACAGCAGCGACCTCGCTGGCCTGCAGGAGGCCGAGGAGCTGATCATGCGGGCCATCCTCGAGCAGCAGATCGTCGATCTGGAGGCCGGCCGTGAGCCGACCGCCCTGGTCGAGGTCCGGCGCCTGATGCGGTTCCAGCGCACGAACCTGAAGCGCGCCCTGACGCTCATCGCCATGGTCGATGTGATCGTCAAGAACGCCCTGCTGGCCTGAACGGAACGGGTTCCGGCGGGATGGCAGCCCTGCCCAAAGGCCGCTTTGCGGGAGAGCCCGCTTTGCGTTAAGAAGACCGCCTTTCCCGGGCCGGGCGCCGGCTTCGTTTGGCTGCGCCGTCCGGGTTCCCGTCCAGGGCATGAACCGAGGAGCGTAGGGCCGATGGCCGCCTACCAATACATCTATGTGATGAAGGGCTTGACCAAGGTCTATCCGGGCAGCCGCAAGGTGCTCGAGGACATCTGGTTGAGCTTTCTGCCCGGCGCCAAGATCGGCGTGCTGGGATTGAACGGCTCGGGCAAATCGACCCTGCTCAAGATCATGGCCGGCATCGAGAAGGATTTCGCCGGCGAGGCCTGGGTCGCCGACGGCGCCACCGTTGGCTTCCTGCCGCAGGAGCCGCAGCTCGATCCGACCAAGGACGTGGCCGGCAACGTGATGGAAGGCCTGGCGCCGATCAAGAAGCTGGTCGACCGCTTCGAGGCCGTCAGCATGAAGCTGGGCGAGGATATCTCGGCCGACGAGATGGACAAGCTGATCACGGAGCAGGGCGAGCTTCAGGAGAAGATCGATAACGTCAATGGCTGGGATCTCGACCGGACCATCGAGATCGCCATGGATGCGCTGCGCTGCCCGCCCGGCGATTCTCCCGTCGACAAGCTCTCCGGCGGCGAGCGCCGCCGCGTGGCCCTCTGCCGGCTGCTGCTGCAGAAGCCCGACATGCTGCTGCTGGACGAGCCCACCAACCATCTCGATGCCGAATCCGTCGCCTGGCTCGAACGCTTCCTGCATGAATATGCGGGCACCGTCGTGGCCGTGACCCATGACCGCTACTTCCTCGACAATGTCGCCGGCTGGATCCTCGAGCTCGATCGCGGCAAGGGCATTCCCTGGGAGGGCAACTACTCCTCCTGGCTCGAGCAGAAGGCCAAGCGCCTCGAGCTCGAGGAGAAGCAGGAGACCAACCGGCAACGCACGCTCGAACGCGAGCTGGAATGGATCAAACAGAGTCCGCGCGCGCGCCAGGCCAAGAGCAAGGCGCGTATCACGGCTTATGAAAGCCTGGTGGCCAACAGCGCCAAGCAGGCGGCCGATGCCGGCACGCTCACGATCCCGCCGGGACCGCGGCTGGGCGATCTGGTGATCGAATCCACCGGCCTGAAGAAAGGCTTCGGCGACCGGCTGCTGATCGAGGAATTGAGCTTCAAGCTGCCGCCGGGCGGCATCGTCGGCGTGATCGGACCGAACGGCGCCGGCAAGACCACGCTGTTCCGCATGATCGTCGGGCAGGAGACGCCCGATGGCGGCACGTTGCGCATCGGGCCCACGGTGAAGCTCGGCTATGTGGACCAGTCGCGCGACACGCTCGCCGCCAACAAGACCGTCTGGGAAGAGATCTCCGGCGGTTCCGACGAGCTCGATCTGGGCGGGCGCAAGGTCGCCAGCCGCGGCTATGTCTCGAATTTCAACTTCAGGGGTGCGGACCAGCAGAAGAAGGTGGGCCAGCTCTCTGGCGGCGAGCGCAACCGGGTGCATCTCGCCAAGATGCTGAAGTCCGGCGCCAACCTGCTGCTGCTCGACGAGCCCAGCAACGATCTCGATGTCGATACCTTACGCGCGCTCGAGGAAGCCCTGCTGGATTTCGCGGGCTGCGCCGTGATCATCAGCCATGATCGCTGGTTCCTCGACCGCATCGCGACCCACATGCTCGCCTTCGAAGGCGAGAGCCAGGTCGTCTGGTTCGAAGGGAACTACGCCGATTACGAGGTCGACCGCCATAAGCGCCTGGGCGCCGAAGCCGACCAGCCGCACCGCATCCACTTCAAGCCGCTGACGCGGTAAACGCAGACGCTCCCTATCTTTCCTCGCCCTCACGCAGTGAGCGAGAGGGATGCGAAGAGTTAGTCGGAGCGAAGCGGAGACTTACTCGGAGCTGGGTGAGGGTGAACCTCCGACCCACCTCACCCTACCCTCTCCCCCGCCGCTACGCGGGCGGAGAGGAAAGAGAAATGAGAATGGTCGGTCCGCGACCGCGTGCCCGAATCAGCCCGCGTTCATCTGCGCGGTCTTCTTGCGCAGGGCGTCGATCAGGCTGGCGACCTTGCCGCCATTGTTCTGGATCACCGAAGCGAACTCGGAGCGGTGCGTCTCCGACATGCTGATGCCTTCGATCTTGAGATCGAGAATCTTGTAGCTGTCGCCATCGTCGCGCAGCAGCCAGTCGAGGCGGGCGGTCTGGCCGTTCGGCCGGGCGATCACGGTCATGATGGTATGCATGCCGTCGCCTTCCTCGCGCACGCCGGCGGTGGTGAACTTCTCGCCGGCATACTGGCCGAAACGCTGCGCGTAGTTGCCGACCAGGAAATCCTCGAACAGCTTCTGATATTCCTGCTGCTCTTCCGGCGTCGCGGTCTTCCAATAGCGCCCGAGCACGGTCTTGCCGATGGCGGGCACGTCGAAATTGGCGACCAGCAGCTTGCGGAAGCGCTCGGCGCGCTCGGCCTTCGTGATGTCGCTGCCCACCAGCTGCGCCAGGGCCTCGTCGCCGAGATTGCGGATGAATTCGGCCGGATCGCCGGCGGCGGCGGCGCTGCGGGCGAGGAAGCCCAGAGGTCCCGAAAGGCCGATAGCGAGCAGGGCCGTGGCCCCGATGAGAAAGGCGCGACGGGCGATCATGGGATCAGGGCGCCTCGGACGTCTGGGGGTCGGTGATGTAGTCGAGGACCGAAACGGAATCGGGCGGGGCGCCATTGCGGATTTCGTCATTGCGGTGCTGGCGATAGAGGCTGCGGATGGTGGCGTAGTAATCGATCGCACCCTGCTTGATCTCATCGAGCGTCTTCAGGTTGCGCGCGCGCAGATCGACGGCGTCCAGGCCGGCCCGGATATAACCCAGATAGCCCAGATCATACATCGGCAGGATCCAGGTAAGCGGATCCATCGCCATATCCACCCCGCGGCCAGTCGCATCACGCGGATTTGACGGCCCCAGGATCGGCAGGACGAGATAGGGGCCCTCGCCGGTCCCCCAGACGGCCAGCGTCTGGCCGAAATCCTCGTCGTGATAGATCAGGCCGAATTCGCTGGCGACATCGAACAATCCCGCGATGCCCAGCGTGCTGTTGATGAAAAAGCGCGCCAACGTGATGCCGGCGCGGTCGAGATCGCCCTGGAGCAGGTCGTTGCCGAGGATCACGGGGGTGCGCAGGTTGTTCAGCGCATTGCGCACGCCGTCCTGGGCGAAATTCGGCAGCAGGATGTAGTACCAGCCCGCGAACGGCTTCAGGACCAGTTCGTCCATGGCGTTGTTGAGATCGAAAAAGTAGCGGTTCATGGGCTCGTAAGGGTCGTTCCGCTCGTCATAGGCGGCCTTCTCGTCCGGGTCCGTTGGAACCGCGGCACAGCCATAGGTCAAAGTCAGCAGCGCGAACCCCACTGCCGCCACGATTGCCTTCAATCCACCGCACCGCATCGAACGCCGATCCCCAAATACCGCGCCCATTCCCCTTGCGGATCGTCGTGATGCTTGAGGCCGGACGAAACCCCCAGGCGCCGGAGCGGTAAAGCCCCCACGCCTGATGTTCCCGCGACATCGCTCACGGTGATCCCCCCACCGAGGGTGGCATCTGACCGTTAACCAACCCTGTATGCACGGCCGTCGCGAGACCCTGAGCTCGATCCGACGGCCGCTTCTCCCGGGTTCAGAGCACGCCATCTATCCCTATTAACCATCTTATTCCAAGGCGTATCGGGCGGCCAGGCGCTGCCAAAGCTGCCGCCGGAGCCAACTGTGACCCAAAAGTCGCAATAATTGCCGTGGGATAGAGGTGAGGAGCCCCGCTCCGGGAAGAGCCGGCCGGTCAGGCCGGCGGCTGCGCCTTCGCCGTGGCCTCGCCGACCGATTCGGCATGGTGGCAGGCGACCAGACGGCCATCCACCAGCCGGGATTCGGGGCGCTCGCGGGCGCAGCGCTCGGTCGCCAGCGGGCAGCGGCGATGGAAAGCGCAACCGGGCGGCGGGTTGAGGGGCGAGGGCAGCTCGCCCTTGATCGCGGTGCGCAGGCGGCGATGGGCGGGATCGACCGCAGGCGTGCTGGCCAGGAGCGCGCTGGTATAGGGATGGCGCGGATGGGCGAAGATCACGTCGCGCGGACCCTGCTCCACCGGCCGGCCGAGATACATCACCATCAGCTCGTCGGCGATATGCTTCACCACGCCCAGATCGTGCGAGATGAAGAGATAGGCGAGATTGAACTCGGCCTGGAGATCCATCATCAGGTTCAGCACCTGGGCGCGGATCGAGACATCGAGGGCGGAGACCGGCTCGTCCGCCACCACCAGCTTGGGCCGCAGCATCAGCGCGCGGGCGATGGCGATACGCTGGCGCTGGCCGCCCGAGAACATATGCGGGTAGCGCTGATAGAACTCCGGCCGCAGACCCACCTTCGCCATCATCTCCTGAGCGGCCTTGCGCCGCGCCTTGGCATCGAGGCTGGTGTTGATCACGAGCGGTTCTTCCAGGATCTGGCCGACCTGCTTGCGCGGATTGAGCGAGGCATAGGGATTCTGGAACACCATCTGCACCAGCGGCCGCAGCCGCTTCAGGGTCGCGCCATCGGCCTTCTCGATCGGATTGCCGTCGATCAGGAGCCGCCCGGAGGTGGGCCGCTCGATCATGGTGACCATGCGGGCGAGGGTCGATTTCCCGCAGCCGGATTCGCCGACCACGGCCAAAGTGCGTCCCGCGGTCACGGTGAAATTGGCGCCGGCCACGGCCTTGAGCGCCAGCCCGCCGCGGAACATGCTGCTGCCGACGATGTAGTCGCGACCGAGGTCGTGGGCTTCGACCAGAGGGGCCGAGGGCGCGACGACCGTCATCGGGGCGGCGGTCATCGCGCGGCTCCGCTGTTCAGCGGGAAATGGCAACGCACGCGGCCGGCGGCGATGCCGCCCTCGAGCTGCGGCACCTCGCGGACGCAGCGCTCCTGCGCATAGCGGCAGCGCGGATGAAAGAGACAGCCGCTGGGCCGGTCGTCGATGCCGGGCACCACGCCCGGGATGGTGGCGAGCCGGGTCTTGGCGGCGCTGCGTTCCGGCAGCGCATCGAGGAGTGCTGCCGTATAGGGATGGTGCGGCCGGGCGAACAGGCTGTCGACCGTCTGCTCTTCGACCTGCTGGCCGGCATACATCACCATGACGCGCTGTGCGGTCTCGGCGACCACGCCCATATCGTGGGTGATGAGCACGAGCGCCATGCCGCGCTGGCGCTGCAGCTCGATCAGCAGCTCCAGGATCTGCGCCTGGATGGTGACGTCGAGCGCGGTGGTCGGCTCGTCGGCGATCAGGAGCCGCGGGTTGCAGGCGATCGCCATCGCGATCATCACCCGCTGGTTCATGCCGCCCGAAAGCTGATGCGGGAAGGCCGAGATGCGGGTCTCGGGCGCCGGGATGCCGACCTGGCCCAGCAGCTCGACCGTGCGGCGCCGGCGCTCATGGCGGGTTCCGCCCTCATGCACCTTCAGGGTCTCCATGATCTGGTAGCCGACCGTGAAGCAGGGATTGAGGCTGGTGCCCGGCTCCTGGAACACCATGGCGATGTCCTTGCCGACGATGCGCCGGCGCTCGGCGCCCGACAGCGCCAGGAGGTTGCGTCCTGCGAAATCGAGCCGATCCGCCGTGACCCGGCCGGGGAAGGGGATGAGCCCCATCAGCGCCAGCATCGAAACGCTCTTGCCGGATCCTGACTCCCCGACGATGCCGAGCACCTCGCGCTCGTCGATGGTGATGTCGATTCCGTCGACCGCGCGGAACGGCCCGCGATGGGTCTGGAATTCGACGGCCAGGTTGTGGATCTCGACCAGCGCCATGGACCGGCCTCAGCGCTTGAGCTTCGGGTCGAGCGCGTCGCGCAGCCCGTCGCCCATCAGATTGAAGGCCAGCACGGTGATCAGGATGGCGAGCCCGGGGAAGGTGACGACCCAGGGTGCCCGCTGCAGGAATTTGAGCGCGTCCGCCAGCATCGTGCCCCATTCGGGCGTGGGCGCCTGGGCGCCCAGCCCGAGGAAGCCGAGGGCCGCCGCGTCCAGGATCGCGGTCGAGAAGCTCAAGGTCGCCTGGACGATCAGGGGTGCGACGCAGTTCGGCAGGATCGTCACCAGCATCAGCCGGAAGGTGCCGGCGCCGGCCACGCGCGAGGCCGTGACATATTCCTTGTTGAGCTCGCCCAGCACGGCGGCGCGCGTGAGGCGCGCATAATGCGGCACATAGGTGATCGCGACCGCGATCATGGCGTTGACGAGGCCGGGGCCCAGGATCGCGACGATCACGATCGAGAGCAGCAGGCTCGGCATCGACAGAATGATGTCCATGAAACGCATCAGGCCGATGTCGGTGAGGCCGCGGAAGAAGCCGGCCAGCATGCCGAAGGCGATCCCGAGCGCCAGCGAGAGCGTCACCACGATGCTGCCGATGAAGAGCGACAGCCGCGCGCCATAAATGATGCGCGAGAGGATGCAGCGGCCGACATCGTCGGTGCCGAGCGGAAACACCCATGATCCACCCGCCTGCCAGACCGGCGGCTCGAGGAAATGGTCGCGATACTGCTCGGCCGGCGGATGCGGCGCCACGAAATCGGCAAAGACGGCCGCCAGGATGAGGATCACGATGATGATCAGCCCCAGCATCGCGCCACGATTGGCGCGCATCGCGAGCCAGACCTCGCGAGCGGGCGAGATCGGCTGGAGATTGGGCCGGGTGGAGGTTTCCGCCATCGTCCTGTCCTAGCGCCGGTGCCGGATGCGGGGATCGAGCATTCCGTAGAGCAGATCGACCAGCAGATTGACCGACATCACCAGGGTGGCGATCAGCAGCACGCCGCCCTGGAGCGCCGGGTAGTCGCGCCGGTTGATCGATTCCACCAGCCATTTGCCGATGCCGGGCCAGGAGAAGATCGTCTCGGTCAGGATGGCGCCGCCCATGAGCGTGCCGACCTGCAGGCCGATCACCGTCACCACCGGAATGAGCGCGTTGCGCAAGGCATGGATCGAGATGACGCGCCAGGCGGGGAGGCCCTTGGCGCGCGCGGTGCGGATATAGTCCTCGCCCAGGACCTCGAGCATCGAAGAGCGCGTCATGCGCGCGATCACCGCCAGTGGAATCGTGCCGAGGACGATGGTCGGAAGGATCAGATGCGAGAGGGTGGAACGGAAGGCGCCCTCCTGGCCGGACAGAAGCGAGTCGACAGTCATGAGGCCGGTGGTGGAATCGAAGAAGTAATCGAGCGCGATGCGCCCCGAGACCGGCGTCCAATGCAGATTGACAGAGAAGGTCAGGATCAGCAGCAGGCCCCACCAGAAGATCGGCATGGAATAGCCGGTTAGCGACGCCCCCATCACCGCATGGTCGAAGATCGATCCTCGTCGTACCGCGGCGAGGATGCCGGCGGGCAGGCCCAGGATGGTCGCGAAGATCATCGCGCAGAAGGCGAGCTCGAAGGTCGCGGGAAAGAGCGTCAGGAACTCGTCCAGCACCGGACGATGCGTCACCAGCGAGATGCCGAGATCGCCGCTGACCACCTGGCCGGCATAGTCGAGGAACTGGATCGAGAGCGGGCGGTCGAGCCCCATCTCATGCAGCAGCTTGGCATGCCGGACCGGATCGATGCCGCGCTCGCCGACGCGGACCTCGACCGGATCGCCGGGCACGAGGTGGATCAGCAGGAACGCGAGGAAGACGACCCCGAAGAAGGTCGGGATGACCAGGCTGACGCGCGTCAGGAGGAATCGCAGCATGCGTCCTCAGCGCGTGGGGATCGAGCGTGTCATAGCGAAAATAAAAGCGCCGAAAAGAAATTGGCCGGCGGAACCTTTCGATTCCGCCGGCCCCGTCTTTCGAGCGCTCTACTCCTGGATATCCACGCCTTCGAAGATGTGGGTGCCCAGCGGATGGACCTTCATGCCGATCACCTTCTTGCTCATCGGCAGATAGACCACCGAATGCGCGATCGGGATCCAGGGCGCGTCGTCATGGAAGATCACCTGAGCCTTCATATAGAGCTCGGTGCGCTTCGCGATGTCGGAGGTCTTCTTGGCCTCGTCGATCAGGGCCGAGAAGTCCTTGTTGCACCATTTGGACAGGTTCTGGCCACCTTCGCGGGCCGACTGGCAGGACAGCAGCACGCCCATGAAATTGTCGGGATCGCCATTGTCGCCGGTCCAGCCGAGCTGGCCCATCTGGTGCTCGCCCGCCTGCAGACGCTTGCGGTACTCGCCCCATTCGAAGCTCTTCAGCTCCGCCGTGATGCCGAGCTTGGCCAGGTCCGCCTGGATCAGCTCGGCGATCTTCTTCGCGTCGGGGTTATAGGGACGCTGCACCGGCATGTACCAGAGATCGGTGGTGAAGCCGTTCGCATAGCCGGCTTCGGCCAGGAGGGCCTTCGCCTTCGCCGGATCGTACGGATAGGGCTTGATGTCCTTGTTGTAGGACCAGATGGTCGGCGGGATCGGGTTGACCGCCGGCTTGCCCGCGCCCTGGAACACGGCCTTGATGATCGCGTCCTTGTCGATCGCCATGTTCATGGCCTGACGCACGCGCACGTCGTCGAAGGGCTTCTTCGTGACGTTCATCGAGACATAGCCGACATTGAGGCCTTCCTGCTGCAGCACCTGCAGGTTCGGATCAGCCTTCAGCTTCTCGATGTCGGCCGGGCTCGGATAGGGCGCGACCTGGCATTCATTGGCTTGCAGCTTGGCCATGCGCGCCGTGGCGTCGGTCGTGATGGCGAAGACGAGATTGTCGATCTTCTGCTTGCCGCGGAAATAATCCGGATTCGCCTTGTAGCGGATCACGGCGTCCTTCTGGTAGTCGACGAAGATGAAGGGGCCGGTGCCGACCGGAAGCTGGTCGACCTGCTCGGGCGTGCCCGCCTTCATCATCGCGTCCATGTACTCCTTGGACAGGATGGCCGCGAAATCCATCGCCATGTTGGCGATGAAGGGCGCGTTCGGTTCGGTCAGCGTGAACTTGACCGTGAGGTCGTCGACCTTGTCGATCGACTTCAGCAGATCGGCCATGCCCATGTCGTTGAAGTAGTCGTAAGCGCCGCCGGAAATGTTGTGATAGGGATCGTCCGCCTTCCACTCGCGATTGAAGGTCGCGATCACGTCGTCGGCGTTGAAATCGCGCGTCGGCTTGAAGCCCTTCACCGTGTGCCACTTCACGCCCTTATGCAGGTGGAAGGTGTAGGTGAGGCCGTCGTCGGAGACATCCCAGCTGTCGGCCAGCGCCGGCATGATCTCGGTGGTGCCGGGCTTGAACTCGACGAGCCGGTTATAGACCGGATAGACGGCGTCGAAGCTGGTGCCGGTGGTGTTGATCTGCGGATTGAAATTCTCTGGGCTGCCTTCCGAGCAATAGACCAGGGTCTTTGCTTCGGCTGCGACGGCAAAACTGGCGACAATCGCCAGCGCCGCGACGGCACCCAACAGTTGACGTTTCATAGACGATGACCTCCCCGAAATTGATTGCGGCGGCCTTTCCGGAGCACTGGTTCACGGACGACCACCTTGGCCGCGACCCTAGGCGGCCCCAATCGGCCTTGTCAATGTGCGAGGACAATTTGGGAGCGCGTGATCACAGCGCAGGACCGGCTCTGCCTCAGCGCTTTTGAGCGTTTCGATGCAACGCGGTAACAGCTTGACCGGCATCGCTCTTTCGCTAAGGTGCCGCGCCATGCGCGACGAGCTTCCCCCGATCGAGATCCCCTTTCTGGCCGAAGGACTGAAGGTCCTTCCAGCCTGGATCGACAGCAACGGTCATTTCAATATCGCCTATTACTTGCATTGCTTCGATTTGGCGTATGACCGGGTTTATGATCAGTTCGGATTCGAACGCGGGACTGCCGAGACCCTGCAGGCCTCGACCTTCGCTGCCGAGATGCATCTGAGCTTCAAGCGCGAATTGTTCGAGGGCGCGCCGCTGCGGATTACGACCCAGCTGATCGATGTCGATCCGCGTCGGGTTTATTTCGTTCAGGCGATGTACCACGCGGACGAGGGTTATCTGGCGGCGACTGTAGAATGGCTCATCCTCTATATCGACATGAACCAGCGCCGGGTGGCGGCGATGCCGCCAAAGCTTCAGGCGCATCTCGCCCGCGTGCTGGAGGCCCATCGGACGATCCCGCTGCCGGCGCCGGTCGGTCGCGGCATCTCGATCCCGCGGCGTTCGCCGACCGATCCGGCCTGATCGCTGCCGCGCGGGCTCAGTCTTCCAGCAGGTAACCCTGCCGCGAGGGCAGGGGCTCGGTGCCGACGATCTTGCCGATGGAGTTTCCCGGCCGCACCATCTTGTGCTGCCGGCGGGTCATGAGGAATCCATCGGTCCCGGCGGCGAGCGGCAGACGCGCCTGGGACGGATCTTCCGCCAGCGGATTCAAGATCTCGGCGATCACATCGCCCTTGGCGACCCTGGCGCCCAGGGCTCGGCGATAGCAGACGATGCCGGCAACGGGCGAGCGCAGCACCTCGGTCGCATCGAGGCCCGTCGCCTCGCAGAACGGCTTCGGCAACGGCCCGGGATCGCCCGCGATGAGGCCGCGCCGCTGCAGGAAGCGGAACAGGGCCTGCGCGTCGGGCTGGTTGATCTCGTCGCTCGTATCCGCCTGTCCGCGGTATTCGATGGTCGCGGCGAGACAGGCGGCCGGCACGGGCGTCTCGGACCCGAGCGCGACCGCCAGCCGCGTCCAGGGCGTGCTGAAGGTCTCATCGAAGGAATGGCCGCCGGAATCCTCCGCCAGCAAGGTCGCGCGGCTGCCGATCTCGGCCGAGAGGTCGCTGGCCTCGGGCCAATGCTGCGGGATCAGATAGAGATGCATCAGCGCTTCGTCGTCGCAATGCATGTCCAGCACGATATCGGCGTCGACGGCAAGGCGGGTCAGGGCGCTGCGCAGGCTCGAGAACTCGTTGCCGGGCTGGAGCTCGCCGGCGATCTCGCGCAAGGCGGCGCGAATGGTCTCGATGTTCCGCTTCGGATCGCTGCCGAGCTTGCCGGCGACGCGCTTCGGCAGGGTCGGATAGAGATCGGGCCAGCTGCGATTGAAATTACCGCCGCCGGAGGCTTCATGGCGCCCGAGCAGATGATCGTTCAGGCTCTGGGACAGGCCGATCGGGTTGGCCACCGGCACCAGGATGATCTCGCCGGTGATGGCGCCCTTGGCGTCGGCCTCGTCGAGCAGCCGCATCAGGTGATCGGCGACCAGCATGGCCGGTGTTTCGTCGGCATGGATCGAGGCCTGCAGATAGGCCTTCGGTCGAGTGCCCGGCCGGCCATAACGATGCGCCAGCAATTGGCGATGGGTGCCAGGGCTGGGCGACACCAGGGTGATGCGTTCGGTGGTCTTGGTCATGGAACAGGGTCCCTGATTCCGTGGAACCGCAGGGGGAATGCGGCGTTGAAGAAGGCGCATCCACCAGTCCGGCGCGTGCCATTCGGAGTTGATATTGCAATCCATCGTTATCATATCTGGCCCCGAATCGACACCGGCTGCAGCGACGGCACGCCCCGCCTTGAAATCCGCAAGATCGGCAGCCCTGTGCAATTGCCGGGTGACGGCGATGTGATCGCCGCGCCGGGCCATCCCATGGTCTCCTGGGCTGGCGTTGCCGCCGGTCGATCCATCCACTCCCTTGCCAGATCGCATCTCTCCGCTTAACTCAAAGACAAGATGTTGAAACCCGATTCCCGCCGTTCTGCCGCGACCCAGGATGCCTTCGACGCCCTCGTGGCGGCCTTGCGATCGCGGCTGCATCAGGGCAGCGATTTTCCCATCGACGCTTGCGAGCGTTTCGAAGCAGCTCTTTCAGGGCTTCGCGGGCCTGTCCAGATTCCGGAGGGCGGTGCCGGCGCCGAGTTCGCCTTGGCCGTCCTGAAAAAGCTGCCCGAGGCGCTCGCGGCGGCGCGGGAAGGTGTGCCCGACCTGGCCGAGCCGCTGTCCAAGTTGGCGCCTGCCTTGCGTTGGACCCAAGGTTATCGCGATCGACCGCCCTCCCGCGATTTCCTGGACCGCTACGGTTACGCGCAGTTCGTCGGTCCCACCCTGGTACCGAGCCTGATGACGAGCGATCGACTGGCCTTCGGCGTTCTGTTCCTGGCGCCGGGCACTCTCTACCCGCCCCATGCGCATCCCGCCGAGGAGCTTTATGTGCCGCTGGCGCCGGCGCGCTGGCTGCGGGGCGAGGAGAAATGGCGCGAGCGGCAGGCGGGCGATCTCGTTCATCACGCCTCGGGCATGGTCCATGCGACCGAAGCCGGGGCCGTGCCCTTGCTGGCCTTCTATCTGTGGCTGGGCGATCTCGCGACGGGTGCCAGGATCCTTGCATCTTGAGCCGATTCCGGCCGCGGGGAGCCCTCGCGAAAACGCATAAATCGAGCGCAGCGGGCATGCTATAAGCCCGTCCGTGATGACTTCCGACAGCGATTCTCCCTTTTTCGAGCCGCGCCCGGCAGCGGCCGCCGGCCATCCGCCGCTTTATCTTTCGGCGCTCAACGAGACCCAGCGTGAAGCGGTCGAGGCGCTCGACGGTCCTGTGCTGGTGCTGGCGGGTGCCGGCACCGGCAAGACGCGCGTGCTGACCACGCGCCTCGCCCATCTCCTCAACACCGGCAAGGCCGGTCCGGGCGATCTTCTGGCGGTCACCTTCACCAACAAGGCGGCGCGCGAGATGAAGGACCGCGTCGCGGCCCTGGTCCACCGTCCGGTCGAGGGCTGGTGGCTGGGGACCTTCCACGCCCTGGCCGCGCGCATCCTGCGCAGCCATGCGGAGGTCGTGGGCCTCAAGCAGAACTTCACCATCCTCGATACCGACGACCAGCTCCGGCTGATGAAGCAGATCGTGCAGGCGGCCGACATCGACGACAAGAAATGGCCGGCGCGCGCGGTGCTGCATCAGATCGAGCGCTGGAAGGATCGCGGCCTGACGCCCGACAAGATCGGCGTCGCCGAAGCCGGCGATTTCGCTGGCGGCCGGGCGCCCGAGATCTATCGCGCCTATCAGGAACGGCTGAAGACGCTGAACGCCACCGATTTCGGCGATCTGCTCCTGCATAACCTGACGATCTTCCTGACGCGCCCCGAGATCCTGGAGCGCTATCAGCAGCGCTTTCGCTACATCCTGGTCGACGAGTATCAGGACACCAATGTTTCTCAATATTTGTGGCTGCGGCTGCTGGCGCAGAAGTATCGGAACATCTGCTGCGTGGGCGACGACGACCAGTCGATCTATGGCTGGCGCGGCGCCGAGGTCGGCAACATCCTGCGGTTCGAGGAGGACTTCCCGGGCGCCCGCATCATCCGGCTCGAGCGCAATTACCGCTCGACCCAGCATATCCTGCGCGCGGCCTCGGGGTTGATCGCGCATAACGAGGGCCGGCTCGGCAAGACGCTCTGGACCGAGGACGATCCGGGCGAGAAGGTGCTGCTGCGGGGCTTGTGGGACGGCGAGGCCGAGGCCCGCTACATCTCCGACGAGGTGGAGGCGATCGAGCGGCGCGGCGGACCCATGGGACAGATCGCGATCCTGGTGCGTGCCGGCTATCAGATGCGCGAGTTCGAAGAACGGTTCCTCACCGCCGACATACCCTATCGCGTCGTGGGTGGCCCGCGTTTCTATGAGCGCCAGGAAATCCGCGACGCGCTCGCCTATCTCCGGCTGGTGCATCAACCGGTCGACGACCTCGCCTTCGATCGCGTGGTCAATCTCCCGCGCCGGGGCATCGGCGACAGCACGCTGCAATTGCTGCATCGCTTCGCCCGCGCCAACGAGATGCCGCTGACGGAAGCGGCCCTGCGGCTGGTCGGCAGCGACGAGCTCAAGCCGGCGGCCAAGCGGGCCTTGAGCCGCTTCATGGAGGATCTCGACCGCTGGCGCGGCTTCGCGCGCGATCTTCCTCATACCGAGCTGGCCGAGAGGCTGCTCGATGAATCCGGCTACACCGCGATGTGGCAGAACGACCGCTCCCCCGACGCGGCCGGAAGGCTCGAGAACCTCAAGGAGCTCGTCGTCGCCATGGGCGAGTTCGAGACCCTGGAGGGATTTCTCGAGCATGTGAGCCTGGTGATGGAGAATGCCGCGACCGATTCGGTCGAGAAGGTCACGCTCATGACGCTGCACAGCGCCAAGGGCCTGGAGTTCGACTATGTGTTCCTGCCGGGCTGGGAGGAGGGCGTGTTCCCGCATCAGCGGGCGCTCGACGAGACCGGGCTGTCCGGGCTCGAGGAGGAGCGGCGGCTCGCCTATGTCGGGCTGACGCGGGCGCGCAAGCGCGCCTGGGTTTCCTATGCCGCCAACCGGCGCATCCATAACCAGTGGCAGAGCCTGATTCCGTCGCGCTTCGTGGACGAATTGCCCAAGGACGCGATCGACCGGATCGTCGATCCCGGCCTCTATGGTGCCGGCCGGGGCGGCGAGGATACGGATGAATGGCCGCGCGGCCGGCTCGGCGAGAGCGGCGGGCGCGAATTCGGACGGTTCTTCTCGGGCGGGAATGCGGGACGCTCGAACGTCGCGCGGTTCGACGTGCGGCGCGATGCCCTTGCGCGCGAACGCTCGCCGCGGCTGATCGAATCCGCCTCCTCGTCGCGCTCGTCGGGCGCCTTCGGCGTCGGCGACCGCGTGTTCCATCTGAAGTTCGGCTACGGCAAGGTGACCGTGGCCGAGGGCGACAAGCTCGAGATCCAGTTCGACAAGGCCGGCACCAAGCGCGTGATGGCGAGCTTCGTCCTGCCGGCCGATCAGGCGGGCTGATTCTTCGCATGGCGAAGCGCGCCGGCCCGAAACCCTCCAGCGTCGGCACGCCCCTCTGGCAATTCCGCATCGAGTTGTCGGCGCGCGACGGCGCCACGATCGCGGCGCTGGAGGAGACGCTGGAACCCTATGCCGTGGCGCTGCTGCGCTTCGAGCGCGCCAAGGGCAAGCGCTGGCGGATCGACGCCCTCTTTGCCGCCCGGCCTGAGCGCAAGGCGCTTGCTGCGTTGCTGAGATCCCTGGGGTTGGAAAAGCGCACCTGGCAGCTCGATCGCCTGCCCGATCGCGATTGGGTGGCCGAAAGCCAGGCGAAGCTGCCGGCGCTCAAGGTGGGGCGCTTCTTCGTCCATGGCTCGCATCACCGCGGAGCCCTGCCGCGCGGCAAGCTGGCGCTCGAGATCGATGCCGGCATCGCCTTCGGCACCGGCCGCCATCAGACCACGCGCGGCTGTCTCGAGCTGATCGAGCGGCTTGCCGCCACGCCGCCGGCGCGACCGCTCGATCTCGGCTGCGGCACCGGGATCCTGGCGCTCGCCATGGCGAAGCTCTGGGGGGTGGCCGTGATCGCCGCCGACAACGATCCGGATGCCGTCACGGTCACCCGGGAGAACGCCGAACGGAATGGATTGCGAAGACTGATCCGGCCCCTGCGCAGCGAGGGTTATGCAGCGGCGGCTCTGAAGCGGGCGGGGCCGTTCGATCTCATCGTCGCCAACATCCTGGCGCGGCCCCTGATCGAGATGGCGCCCGATCTGGCGCGCCATCTCGAGCCGGGCGGCCGGGCGATCCTGTCAGGGCTGCTGATCGAGCAGGAAGATGAGGTGCTGGCGGCCCATCGCGCGCGAGGGCTGCGCTGCGAGGCGCGCCAGCATCACGGCGACTGGTCGGCGCTGCTGCTGCGCAAGCCCAATGTCAGGGCCGCGACGCACAGAGGCCGTCAGGTCAGAGGTCGTTAGGATTGCCGGGGACAACCGATCCGGTGCCGACGACGCTGCCGTCGAGGATCAGTTGGAAATTATGGCCGTCGCGGCCGAACCGCCAGCAGCGCGGCTTGGTCTCGTCGGCGGCGGTCAGGCACAAGGCATTGTCCTTGATCGTCCAGGTGCCCTTGTAGTCGGCGCCGTGGATCGTGCCGTTCTTGTTGTAGTAGTAGGCAAAGCTGCCGGCTTTGGCGGTCTCGCCGGTCAGGGTATTGCCGATGATGAGGCCCTGGATCTCCGAACCCATCAGGACCTCTTGGATCCCCTTCGGAGACGCCCAGCCGGTCGCCGGGATCGCGAACGCCAAAGCCGTCATGCCTATGAGCAAGGCCGAACGAAGCCGCGTCATAACACGCCCCCACACCCGAATTTCTTGTCTTGCGGCGGGAGTCACATCGCACAGCGGTTGGCTTGGGCCCTACCGGTGAAGCTCCCCAGGGGACGAAAGTTAAAAAAACATTAAGGCAAAAGAAAGACGACGGCCCGAGGATCGGGCCGTCGTCTTGATTTATTCAATTTTGTCAGCGACTTGGTCGCTGACGGAAGATCAGGCGGCGCGGTGCGCCGAGCTGTTGTTGGCGTTCGCGGCGGGACGGACCGAGCGGATCGCCAGCTCTTCGGCAACCCAGTCGATATCGCCACGGACGATGCCGATGTCAGCCAGCATGTGATTGTCGAGCTGGCCCAGCTCCTTGGCGGCGGCCCGGTAGCGGTTCCACACGCGAATCGTGGAGACCTCTTCCGCGTCGCTCGACCAGGCCGGCGCGTCGCCGGTCAGGGTCTTCACGACGGCCGGGATCTCGTCCCGGGTCAGGCCGATGTCGCGGAGCATGCGATCGTCGAGCGCCATCAGATTATGATAGGCGCGGCGGCGGCGGGCGAAACGGCCCACCGGGCGAACCACCAGATCCTGGACCAGCGACTGGAATTCCTGGAACAGGGTCCCGTCGATCGGGGCATAGGCCTGAGCGGTCAGCTCGGCCACGCGCTCGCTGTCGCCGCGGGTCAGGCCGACATCGGCCAGCATCCGCTCGTTCAGCACCGCGAGCTCCTGCAGCACCTGGTGCTTCCGGGCCGCGTGCCGCCAGCGAGTGACCAGCGAACGGCCGAAGGCAGCAATGCGAGCAAAGCCATCGACAGAAGCGACAGAGGCCGGCATCGTCGCGCGGCTGTCCGTCGTCAGTTCCAAATCCATCAAGCGAGTCATTTTCGAGATCCGATCATCTTTCCTGGGCGCTATTGCCCCTGCGCTTACGGTGGCAAATATAGGAAGGAGTTCCGAGTTTAGGCAGCGGTTTTGCTGCATTGCAGTAATGTCCTCAGCGCATGCATTGACAAAATATTGACGATTTTTGCATATCACGTTAACAAATGAGGAAATCTTGTGGCAGCCGCAAGACGCTCTTATGGCAGACCGTGAATGGCAGGAGAACCGAGCGTGAATCAACCCCTCCAACCCCCCCGTTATGAGGGCGACGCCGCCATGGCGGCGCTCCTGAAGCTGTCGGGATCTCGTTTGGATATCAATAAGCTGCGCCATCTGGTCGCGGGCGTAGTTTCGGCGCCCCGGGGCGAGCGCCCCAAGGACTGGATGACGCTGGTCGCGGCCTCCCCGGATCAGGCGCTGGAGCGCCAGCTTGCCGCCTTGGAAGAAGAAATAGCCGCTGGGCGACCAGTTGAGCTTGCGGCGCGCGGTAGCGATCGAGGCCTGCGTCTTGCTGCACTGCGAAAAGAATTGGTCCGGCAGAATCTGGACGGCTTCCTGGTGCCCCGGGCCGACGAGTTCCAGGGCGAATATGTCCCGCCCCGGGCCGACCGCCTGGCCTGGCTGACCGGCTTCACCGGCTCCGCGGGCCTGGCGCTGGCGCTGGCCGACCGGGCGGCCGTTTTCATCGATGGCCGCTATACCCTGCAAGTCCGCGACGAGGTCGATGGCGCCCTTTACGAATATCGCCACATCACCGACGAGCCGGCCGAGGCCTGGCTGGGCCAGCATTTCCCGGCGGGCGGGCGGCTCGGCTATGACCCCTGGCTCCACACCGCCGACGGGCTGGTCGCGATCCGCGAGGCGGCCGAGCGTCGCGGCGGGCAGCTCGTGGCTTGCGAGCGCAACCCGGTCGACGCGGTCTGGAGCGACCAGCCGGCGCCGCCGATCGCGCCGGTGGTGATCCATCCGATCCAATATTCCGGCCGCGAGGCGGCGGACAAGCGGGCCGCCATCGGCGCCGAGCTGGAGAGGGCCGAGATCGACGCCGCCGTCATCAGCCAGCCGGCCTCGATCGCCTGGCTGCTCAATGTGCGCGGTGCCGACGTGCCGCGCACGCCGCTGCCGCTGGGTTTCGCGCTCGCCCATCGCGACGGCACGGTCGAGCTCTTCATGGAGCCCTTGAAGCTGGCGCCCGGGCTCGAGGCTCATCTGGGCAACGGCGTCTCCGTGTCGCCGCCCTCCGAGTTCGGACGCGCGCTCGAGCGGCTCGGCAGCGAGCATCGCCGCGTCCTGATCGATCGCAGCTCCGGCGCGCTCTGGATCGTCGAGAAGTTGAAAACGTCCGGCGCCTCGCTGGCGATGGGCGAGGATCCTTGCGCGCTGCCCAAGGCCTGCAAGAACGAGACCGAGCTCGCCGGCATGCGCAACGCCCATCGGCGCGACGGCGTCGCGGTCACGCGCTTTCTCGCCTGGCTCGATATCAACGCCGCCAAGGGCGAGGTCGACGAGCTGATCGCCGTCGAGAAGCTGGCCCAGTTCCGCCGCATGGGCGAGCTGTTCCGCGATTTCAGCTTCGACACCATCTCCGGCGCCGGGCCCAACGGCGCCATCGTCCATTACCGCTCGAGCCCGCGCACCAACCGCAAGCTCCAGATCGGCGAGCTGTTCCTGCTCGATTCCGGCGCGCAATATCTCGACGGCACCACCGACATCACCCGCACCATCGCGATCGGCCTGCCGACGCCCGAGATGCGCGACCGCTTCACCCGCGTGCTCAAGGGCCATATCGCGCTGGGGGCCGCGAAGTTTCCGCGCGGCACCTCGGGCAGCCAGCTCGATGCGCTGGCGCGCCGCGCGCTCTGGGAGGTCGGGCTCGATTACGATCACGGTACCGGCCATGGCGTCGGCAGCTATCTCGCCGTGCATGAGGGGCCGCACCGCATCTCGAAGGTGCCCAACCGCGTCGCGCTGCTGCCCGGGATGATCGTCTCGAACGAGCCCGGCTACTACAAGACCGGCGCCTATGGCATCCGCGTCGAAAATCTGGTCGCGGTGCAGGCGGAGCCCGCGCCCGAAGGCGGGCTGCCCATGCTCTCCTTCGAGACCCTGACGATGGCGCCGATCGATCGCCGGCTGGTCGACACCAAGATCATGACCGCCGACGAGATCGCCTGGCTCGACGCCTATCACCAGCGCGTGCGCGAGAGCCTGACGCCGCTGCTGGACGCGCCGACCGCAACCTGGCTGGCCCAGGCGACGCGGCCGGTGGGGGCGTAGCAACCTTCTTTCCTCGCCCCCGCGCAGCGGGGGAGAGGGCAGGGTGAGGGGGCGTCGAAACATTCTCGGTCGCTGTTGAGAATGACGCCGATGCTCACGCTCGAACATCCCGCTCTACGAACGAGACCCCCTCACCTTGATCCTCTCCCCCACTTTGTGGGGGAGAGGAAAGAAAGAGGCATCACCCCCCGATCAGCGCGATCCACTCCTGCTCGCTCAGCGTCTTCACGCCCAGCTCGGTGGCTTTCTTGGCCTTCGAGCCGGCGTCGGCGCCGACGATGACATAGTCGGTCTTGCTGGAGACCGAGCCCGCGACCTTGGCACCGAGGGATTCGGCCTTCGCCTTGGCCTCGTTGCGGCCCATGGTTTCGAGCGTGCCGGTGAAGACCACGGTCTTGCCGGCGACCGGCGAGTTGCCGCGCTTCGGCGCCTTGAAGGGCTGAACCTCGATCTCGTGTTCCAGATCCTTCACCACCTCGCGGTTATGCGGCTCGGTGAAGAACTCGACGATGTCGTTGGCGACCGAGGGGCCGATGCCCTCGATCGCATCGAGATCGCCGATGGCAGGGCTGAGGCTGATGGCGAGCTTCCAGACATCGAGCGGCAACTCTTCGGTCGACTGCTTCGTCGCCTCTTTCAGGCCTTGGCTCGCCTCGATCATCGCGTCGCGCCAGGCGGCGAGGGTCTCGTAATGGCGCGCCAGGAGCTTTGCGGTCTGTTCGCCGACCTGACGGATGCCGAGCGCATAGATGAAGCGGTCGAGCGGCAATTGTCGGCGCGCCTCGATCGCGTCCAGGAGCTTCTTGACCGACTGCTCGCCCCAGCCTTCGCGCGCGACCAGCTCGTCGCGGTGGTTCTTCAGCCGGTAGATATCGCCCGGCATCTTGAGCCAGCCCTCGTCCCAGAAGGCCTGGATATGCTTCTCACCCAGCCCGTCGATGTCGGCAGCACCCCGGCTGACGAAATGGCGCAGCCGCTCGACCGCCTGGGCCGGGCAGATCAGCCCGCCGGTGCAGCGGCGCACCGCCTCGTCGATCTCGCGCACCGCGAGGCTGCGGCAGACGGGGCATTTGGTCGGGAACTTGTAGGGTTTGGAATCGCGCGGGCGGCGTTTCTTGATCACCTCGACGATCTGCGGGATCACGTCGCCGGCGCGCTGGATCACGACCCAGTCGCCTTCGCGAATATCCTTGCGCTCGATCTCGTCCTCGTTATGCAAGGTCGCGCGCGCGACCATCACGCCGCCGACATTGATCGGCTCGAGCTCGGCCACCGGCGTCAGCGCGCCGGTGCGGCCGACCTGGATGGTGATGGCATTGAGCCGGGTCTCCGCGCGCTCGGCCGGGAACTTATGCGCCAGGGCCCAGCGCGGCGCGCGCCCGATGAAGCCCAGGCGCTGCTGCCAGTCGCGGCGGTTGACCTTGTAGACGACGCCGTCGATGTCGTAATCGAGCTTGGCGCGCTGGGCGCCGATCTTCTCATAGAAGGCCAGCAGCGCCTTCTCGTTCTCGCAGAGCTTGATCAGCGGATTGACGCTGAAGCCCCAACTCTTGAGCCGGTCGAGGAACTCGGCCTGCGTCTTCAAATCCTCGGTGGCGCCTTCGCTCTCGCCCTCGGCATAGGCGAAGAAATGGAGCGGACGGCTGGCGGTGATGGCGGGATCGAGCTGGCGCACGCTGCCGGCCGCGGCATTACGCGGATTCGCGAAGAGCGGTTCCTCTTCGGCCTCGCGGGTCTTGTTGAGCTTCTGGAAATCGAGGCGGGACATATAGACCTCGCCGCGCACCTCGATCAGCTTGGGCGGCTTCTTGCCGGCGAGCTGGCGCGGGACGTCCTTCAGCTGCATCAGATTGCGCGTGATGTCCTCGCCGACGCTGCCGTCGCCGCGCGTGGCGCCGAGGACGAAGCGGCCATTCTCGTAGGTGAGCGTCGCCGACAGCCCGTCGATCTTGGGCTCGGCCACCATCTCGATATCGCCATCCTCGGGCAGCTTCAGGAAGCGGCGGATGCGGCCGAGGAAATCGGTCACGTCCTCGGGCGCGAAGGCATTGTCGAGCGAGAGCATCGGCGCGCGATGCGTGACCTTGGCGAAGCCGCTCGCCGGTGCCGCGCCCACGCGCAATGACGGGCTGTCCAGCCGCTTCAGATCGGGAAAGCGCGCCTCGATCTCGCGGTTGCGGATCACCAGTGCGTCATAGTCGGCGTCCGAGATCTCGGGCGCGTCCTTCTGATGATAGAGCTTGTCATGACGCGCGATCTCGGCGGCGAGCCGCGCCAGCTCGGCTTCGGCCTGGGCAGGGGTGAGCGCGTCGACCGGCAGGCTGCCGGTCGCGGCGGAAGGTTTCTTGCTCATGCCGTCCCTGCCATCAGCCGGTCGGCCGCGGCACGCGCCTCGTCGGTGACCTTGGCGCCGGAGAGCATGCGCGCGATCTCCTCGCGCCTTCCGGCGGCGTCGAGCGGCTCGACCTCGGTGCGCGGGCTCTTGCCGAGGCTCTTGCGCACGCGCCAGTGATTGACGCCGAGCGCCGCCACCTGCGGCGAATGCGTCACCACGATCACCTGCAGATCGTCGGAGAGGCGCTTCAGCCTGGCGCCGACGGCCGCCGCCGTGGCGCCGCCGACGCCGGCATCGACCTCGTCGAAGATCAGGGTCGAGACCGGGTCGCTGCCGGCCAGCACCACGCGCAAGGCCAGCATCAGGCGCGAAAGCTCGCCGCCCGACGCGACCTTGCCCAGGGGCCCGGGCTCGGCGCCCGGCATGGTCGCGATCTCGAAATGAACCCGCTCGGTCCCGTGCGATCCCCATTGCGGTTCGGGCAGCGCCTCGAGCCGGGTGCGGAATGACGCCTTGTCGAGCTTGAGCGGGGTCAGCTCGGCGTTGATGCGGCGGTCGAGCTTGCGCGTGGCTTCGGCCCGACCCTTGGACAGGGCGTCGGCCGACTTGCGATAGGTGGCGGCCGCATCGGCCTCGCGCCGTCCCAGCTCCGCGAGGCCGCCCGACTGGTCGTCGAGCGCCTCGAGCTGGGCCTGCATCTCGATCAGCAGGGCGGGCAGGGCCTCCACGGTGCGGTTATGCTTGCGGGCCTGCTCGCGCAGGGCGAAGAGCCGTTCCTCGACTTTCTCGAGCCGGTTGGGATCGGCGTCCAGGGCGGCGGCCACGCTGTGGAGCGCATGGACCGCCTCGGCCAGCTCGCTGGCCGCGCGATCGAGCGCCGCCGTCACCGGCTGCAGCGCCTCGCCCGCCTTGTCCGCGATCCGGTCGAGCCGGCGCTGGGCCTGGGCCAGCCGCTCGTCGGCGCTGCCATCGCCGCTGATGGCGGCGAGCGCGCCGGAGAGGGCTTCGCCCAGCTTCTCGCGGTTCATCAGCAGGCTGCGCTCGTTGGCGAGCTTGGTCTCCTCGCCCGCCTCGGGGGCAAGCGCATCCAGCTCCTTCACCGCATGGCGCAGATAGTCTTCGTCGCGCCGGGCGGCGGCCAGCCTCGCCTCGGCGGCCTCGCGCGCGGCCTTGGCGCCCTGCCATTCCTGCCAGTGGGCGGCGACCTCGCGGGCAGCGGCGCGCAAGCCGCCGAAGGAATCCAGCAGGTCGCGATGGGTAGCCGAATCCATGAGCCCCGACTGGCTCGCCTGGCTCGCGATCTCGACCAGGGTTTCGCCAAGCCGCTTGAGCAGCCCGACGCTGACCGGCTCGTCATTCACGAAGGCGCGACTGCGGCCGTCGCGGCCGAGCTGGCGGCGCAGGATCAGCGCCGGCTCGACGGCGAGGCCCTGCTCGGACAGCAGCGCGTTGGCGGGGTGGGAGGCAGGGAGATCGAACTCGGCGGTGACGCTGGCCTGCTCGGCGCCGGGACGCAGCAGCCCTGTGTCGGCGCGCTCGCCCAGCGCCAGCCCCAGCGAATCCAGCAGGATCGATTTGCCGGCACCGGTCTCGCCGGTCAGCACCGAAAGGCCCGGCGCAAAGGAAAGATCGAGCCGGTCGATCAGAACGACATCGCGGATGGCGAGGCCGATCAGCATCCGCGGGTCAGAAGATGTTGTTGAGCCAGGAGCCTTCTTTATGCATCGGCTCCAGGTCGTGACTGGTCAGGAGCGCATAGGAGTCCTGATACCAGTCCGTGCCGGGGAAATTGTAGCCGAGCACGGCACCGGCATTCTGGGCTTCGTCCATGACGCCGAGCGAGAGATAGCATTCGACCAGCCGCGACAGCGCTTCGGGCACATGGGTCGTGGTCTGGAAACGCTCGATCACGGTGCGGTAGCGGTTGATGGCGGCGACCCACAGGCCCCGGGTCTCGTAATAGCGGCCGATCTCCATCTCCTTGCCGGCGAGATGGTCGCGCGTCAGATCGAGCTTCAGCGAGGCGTCGCGCGCATAGTCGGTGTTGGGGAAGCGCGCCACCACTTCGGCCAGGCTCTGCAGCGCGAGCTCGGTGTTCCTCTGGTCGCGGCCGACGTCGACGATCTGCTCGTAATAGCAAAGCGCCTTCAGATAGTAGGCATAGGGAGCGTTGCGGTGGCCGGGATGCAGATCGATGAAATGCTCAAGCCCGATGATCGCGTCGTCATACTCGTTGTTGACGTAATGCGCATAGGCGGACATGAGCTGCGCCTGGGTCGCCCAGGTCGAGTAGGGGTGCTGACGTTCGACCTCGTCGAACATCGCGGCCGCTTTCTTGAACTCGCCAGTCTGGATCAGATCGTAGCCCTGGTTGTAGAGGACCTCGGGCGGCTGATCGGGGATCTTGGGCGTGTCGGAGCCGCAGGCGCTAAGCGCGAGGCCGGCCAGGAGGGCGAGTGCGGCCAGGGCGGGCCGGCGGAGTAGGAACTGGGACGGCATCGGTTCTTGCTTTGCCTCGACACGTTCAAGTCGCTGGCCTGGCTGACAAATTCACGCTCGGCCCAGGCGGGCGCCGGGCCCGACTATAGGGCCCCGGCCTCAGCCCCTCAAGCGCCGGTACGCAGTCGGGCGGGGTATCGGCCGCGGAGGCTCGAACAGCGAGGAAAATGGCGGAAGGCGGCCCTTGTGCGGGGACCGGCGGCGCTATTCGGCCGCCGAAACCTGCAAGGGCAGATCTTCGCGAATCGGAACCCAGGCCCAGGCCTCGGAGTCGGCGAAGAGCTCGGCGAGGAGCCGATGATGCAGTTTATGGCCGGACCGCCGGCCCTCGAAGCGCGCCAGGAGCGGTCCTCCGGCCAGGGCCAGATCGCCGATCACGTCGAGCGCCTTGTGCCGCGCCAGCTCGTTGGGATAGCGCAGGCCGCCCTCGTTCAGGACCTTGCCCTCCGAGACCACCACCGCATTGTCGAGCGAGGCGCCCTGGGCGAGGCCGGCGGCGCGTAGCGCTTCGGCATCGGCGAGGAAACCATAGGTGCGGGCCCGCGCGATCTCGGCACGGAAGCCGTCCGTTGTGACCCGGGCGCTGTAGCTCTGGCGCGTCAGGGCGCAGGTCCCGTAATCGACCTCGATCTCGACGCTGAATTCGGCGGCGGGATGGAGCGCCACGCGGCGCTGCGAGTCCCCGACCACCACGGATTTGAGCAGCGCGATCGCGCGGCGGGGGGCGGGTTGCTCGACCGTGCCGGCGCATTCGATCAGGAACAGGAAGGGGGCGGCACTGCCATCCATGATGGGGAGCTCGGGCGCATCGACCGCGATCTCGGCATTGTCGATGCCGCAACCGGCCAGCGCGGCCATCACATGCTCGACAGTCGCCACCTGCGTGCCGGCATCGTTGCTCAGTGCCGTGCAGAGCGGCAGATCGCAGACTTGGCGCCAATCGGCGGCGATGATCGCCTTGTCGCCGCTGAGATCGGTGCGGATGAAGCGGATGCCGCTGCCGGCGGGGGCGGCGTGGATGCTCATGCGGACCGCGCGTCCGCTGTGCAATCCGATACCCGAACAGGACACGCTGTTGCGCAACGTCCGCTGACGTGCAAACCCAGCGAACTCAGTCGAGCCGGCGATGGTGTCAGGCATTTGGGGGGAGGCTGTTCCCTGAAGCGATCTGGAAAGATCTCGGAAATCAGCTCCGCTTTGCGCATCGGGCCAGCGATTCTGATTCGATCGCCAGCCTAGAGGAAGAAAGAGCCCCGGTGCCATCGAAAAGACGATGGCACCGGGGAAAAGCTGTGGCACCCGTGTCCGCAGTCAATCAATCCCGTGGCGAAAATCCGGCCAAGGGCTCAGTTGGCTTGCCGACGCAGGAAGGCGGGGATTTCGAAGAACTCTTCCTCGGCGCGTGTCGAGGCGATGCGGTCCTTCGGATCCAGTCCCGCCAGCCGCTGCTGCGCTTCGGCAGCTTGCGGCGCGGCGGGGGTTGTGGCGGCACGCGGCGGTGCAACCGGCTGCGGCGCCGGCTGTGCGGGCATGGTCGGAGCCTGCAGGCGCGGTGCCGGTGCGGCCGGAGCCGCGGTCGGCGCGGACGCCGGCTCTACTTTGGGTGCCCGACCAAACAAACCACCGCTTCCGGTCACGCGCGCGAAGAGGTTCGATCCGCGACGCGGCGCTTCAGGGGCGGTGGGCGTGGGGCTCGGCCGGGCCGCCGGAGCGGTCATGGCCGGAGCCGTCATCATCGATGCCGCCGGGGCCGTCATGGCGGGCGGAGTCATGGTCGGCAGGGGAGCCCGCGGTGCCGGCATTGCCGCCCGTTCGACCGGGGGCGGCGCGATGAAGGGCCGTTCCTCGGTATGGCGGGGCGCCGTCATCGGTGCCATCGCTGTCGGTGCCATGGTCGGCGCCGGCGTTGCGACGGTCGGTGCCGGCGTGGCCGCCAGATTATAGGCGAGCGACATGCCCGCATCGCTCTGGGGCTGGCTGACGGTCGCCGGGGCCATCATGGCCGGAGCCGGCATGGCCATGGCCGGACGCGGTGCCGGCATGGCCGGCGCCGGGTGGGTTTCCATCGCCATCGCGAGTGCGCCGGAGGTGGAGGGTTGTGCGCTCATGACCGCGGCCGGCGGGGCCTCGATCATGTCGCGACGCTCGGCCCGCAGGACCGACGGCGCCTCGGCCGGCTGATGGACCGGCGTGCTGACGACGCGGCCACCGGCCGCGACGAGGCTGAGGCTGACCGGACGCTGCATCACCTGGCCCGCGGCTTCGATGCCGGTGGCCACGACGGAGATGCGGATCTTGCCGGTGAGGTTCTGGTCGAAGGTCGAGCCGAAGATGATGTTGGCTTCGGGATCGACTTCCTCGCGGATCCGGGTCGCGGCCTCGTCCACCTCGAACAGGGTCATGTCGGGGCCGCCGGTGATGTTGATGAGAACGCCGCGGGCGCCCTTCATCGAGACATCGTCGAGCAGCGGGTTCGACACCGCCCGTTCCGCGGCGGTTACGGCCCGGCCTTCGCCTTCGGCCTCGCCGGTTCCCATCATCGCCTTGCCCATCTCGGTCATGACCGAGCGGATGTCGGCGAAGTCGAGATTGATCAGGCCCGGCATCACCATCAGGTCGGTGACGCCGCGCACGCCCGAATAGAGCACCTGGTCGGCCATCGCGAAGGCGTCGGCGAAGGTGGTCTTCTCGGTCGCGATCCGGAACAGGTTCTGGTTCGGGATGATGATCAGCGTGTCGACATATTGCTGCAGTTCCTGGATGCCGCTCTCGGCCAGACGCATCCGGTGCAGGCCCTCGAAATGGAACGGCTTGGTCACCACGCCGACGGTGAGGATGCCGTGCTCGCGCGCGGCGCGGGCGACGACGGGAGCGGCACCGGTGCCGGTGCCGCCGCCCATTCCGGCGGTGATGAACACCATGTTCGAGCCGGCCAGTTCCTCGATCACGCTATCGATCGATTCCTCGGCGGCGGCGCGGCCGATATCGGGGCGCGAGCCGGCGCCCAGACCTTGGGTGATGCCATGGCCGAGCTGGATGCGTCGCGCGCATTGCGATTGCGCGATCGCCTGGGCGTCGGTGTTGGCGATGATGAATTCGACCCCCTCGAGATTCGAGCGGATCATGTTGCTGACGGCATTGCCGCCGGCTCCGCCCACACCGATGACGGTGATGCGCGGCTTAATCTCATGCGGATTGTGTGGCAGAGACAGGTTCAAAGTCATGTACGGCCTCCATTCATGACACGGGTGTGTCGGCGCCGGTTGATCCGGCGCCGGTTATGCCGGGCCTTGCCAGGGGCCCGGTATGGGGTGAACTCAAAAATTGACACGGAGCCAGTTGCCCAGCCGGCCGATGAAGCCGGCGGCCTCTCCTTGTTGGGTTTGATGACGGCCCTCGGTGCGCGGCAGCCGGTGGTAGGCCTGCTGCGCATAGACCAGAAGTCCGGCGGCGGTGGCGAAGGCGGGACCGCCCGTCGCTTCGGCCAGGCCGGCGATGCGGATCGGGCGCCCCATGCGCACCTGCTTGTCGAGGACGGCCGAGGCCAGCTCGCGCAGGCCCGCCAGTTGCGAAGCGCCGCCGGTCAGGACGACGCGGCGGCCGGCGATCTTGTCGAAGCCGCTCTGCTCCAGGCGCTGGCGCACCAGCTCGAAGGTCTCCTCGAGGCGCGGCTGGATGATGCCGACCAGCATCGAGCGGGCGATGGTGTTGCCCTCGACCGCATCCTCCTCGCCGACCAGCGGGACCGTGATCATCTCGCGCTCGTCGGAGGGCGAGAGCATGCAATTGCCATAGAGCGTCTTGAGCCGCTCGGCGTGGGCCAAGGGCGTCGAGAGGCCACGGGCGATGTCGTTGGTCACATGGGCGCCGCCGACCGGCACGATGTCGGTATAGACGACATTGCCGTCGAAGAAGACGGAGATGGTGGTGGCGCCGCCGCCCATGTCGATCACGGTCACGCCGAGATCGCGCTCGTCATCGACCAGCGAGGCGAGTCCGGCCGCGTAGGGCGAGACCACCAGCGCGCCGATCTCGAGATGGCAGCGGGCGATGCAGCTCGTCAGGTTGCGCACGGCGCCGGCCTGCGCCGTCACCACATGCATGTCGACGCCGAGGCGCTCGCCGAACATGCCGCGCGGATCGCGGATGCCGCTGCTGCCGTCGATCGAGTAGCGGATCGGGATCGAATGGATCAGGCGGCGCTCGCCATGGGCGTCGAGCATGCCGCCCTGCTCCAGCACGCGGCGCAGGTCGCCGTCGCCGATCTCATGGCCGGCGATCTGGACCTCGACGCCGACCGTCTGCGAGGCGGGATAGCCGCCCGAGAGATTGACGATCACCTCATGGATGGTCTCGCCGGCCATCTCCTCGGCGGCATGGACCGCGCTCAGGATGACCGCCTCGGCCTGCTCCATATCGACGATGGCGCCGCTGCGCACGCCGCGCGACACCTGATGGCCGATGCCGGTCACGCGCGGGCGGCCGTCTTCCTCCAGCCGCGCGATGAAGCAGCAGATCTTGCTGGTCCCGACGTCGAGCGCGGCGACCGTGCCGCTGCGCGATGCCATTCTTGGCTTCCTCATTCCCAACGCCCCTGTTCTACGCTGCCTGCCGGCCCGGCCTTCTGGCCGTGACCCGCTCCCCCGAATGTCATGTGTCGCTCCCCGGTGCCGCGGGTTTGGTGGCGACCGGCTTCGCGTCCGGCGCCAGCCGCACCACCATGCGGTCGGGCAATCTGAGATCGATCGCTGAGAGGTCGCGCTTGAGCAGCCCCTGCTCGCGCTCCAGGCGGGCCAGCTCGAGCCAGGCCGCGGTCGGATTGGTCTCGGGCAGCTTCACATCCACGCCATTGTCGAGGCGCAGGTTCCAGCGGCGGTCGCCGACCCAGACGGCGGCGCGCACGCGGGTCTTCAACTCCGGCTCGAGACCCAGCATCGTCACCAGGTCGGCCGCATGCTGCGGGGCGTTGTCGCCCACCAGCACCAGGAGCTGGTTGAAGCGGCCGGGATCGTCGGCGGCGATGGCCTCGCCCTCGCGATCCACCAGATAGAACTTGCCGTCACGCTGCCACAGCGCGAAGGGCGCGAACTCGTCGACATGAACGGTCAGCGTGCCATCGAGGCCGCGGCGCACGCTGGCACCCTTGACCCAGGGCAGCATCTCGACGCGGGCGCGGATCGCCTCGGGATCGAGTGCCAGCAGCGGGGTGCCGCGGTCGGCCCCGATCGCGGCCAGCAATTCCTCCGGCGGCGTCTGCTGGCGGCCATCGACAGCCACGCTCTGCAGCGTCAGGCCCATCTTGCCGGACAGCGCCACCAGGCTATCGCCGAGGGCCACGCCCTGGCGTCCGATCCAGGCGCCGGGCCACATCATCCAGCTCGCGCCCACGACCGTGGCGAGGGTGGCACCGATGAGGGCGTAACGCTGCAGGCGCTGGCGGCGCAGGCTGCGCGGATCGCGCCGCAGCTTGGCCTTGCCGCGCGGCGCGTCAGCCCGGGACTTGGCGGAGGCCGTCACACGTCGCATTGCGCGTTCTCCACCATCCAGCTCACCAGGGCACGAAACGAGATGCCGACATGCTTGGCCTGCTCGGGCGCCAGCGAGAGCGGCGTCATGCCGGGCTGGGTGTTGACCTCGAGCAGATAGAGCTGCTCGGGCCCGCCGCCTTGCGTGTCGTCGTAACGGAAGTCGCTGCGCGAGACGCCGCGGCAGCCCAGAGACCGGTGGGCCGCGAGCGCGTTCGCCAGCGCGGCCTCATAGACCGCCGGGGGCAGCGGGGCCGGCACCAGATGCTGGGTGATGCCGTCCGTGTATTTGGCTTCGTAATCGTAGAATTTGGTCTTGGAGATGAGCTCGGTCACCGCCAGCGGACGGTCGCCCATGACGGCCACCGTCAATTCGCGGCCCGCGATGAAGGGCTCGACCAGCGCCGCCAGTCCATAAGGCCACTCGGCCGCGAGCGGAGGCATGTTGTCGCCCTGGCGCACGATCCGCACGCCGACGCTCGAGCCCTCGTTATAGGGCTTCATCACATAGGGCCGCGCCATCGGCTCGCCCTTGGCGAACTCCTCGCGCGTGACGAGCCTGCCGCCGGGGCAGCGGATGCCGGCCGCGGCGAAGACACGCTTGGCCATCGGCTTGTCCATGGCGAGCGCGGAGGCCAGCAGGCCGGAATGGGTATAGGGAATGCCCATGAGATCGAGCACGCCCTGGACGCAGCCATCCTCGCCCCAACGGCCATGGAGCGCGTTGAAGACGGTGTCGGGGCGCGGCTCGAGCGCCGCGATCAGAGCCGACACGTCGCGGCCTACATCGACCGTGGTCACGTCATAGCCTTCGGCGCGCAGGGCCTCGGCGCAGGCCTTGCCGCTCACCAGCGACACCTCGCGCTCGGCGGAGGGTCCGCCCATCAACACGGCAACGCGTTTCATGCGCGCACCTCCGGACCGTTGGTGGCAGGCCGGCCGATGCGGCGGATTTCCCATTCGAGCGTCACGCCGGTCTTCTCCTTCACGCGCCGGCGCACTTCCTCGCCGAGCGTCTCGATATCCGCGGCGGTCGCATCGCCGGTGTTGATGAGGAAATTGCAGTGCCGCTCGGAGACCTGCGCGCCACCGATGCGCAATCCCCGGCAGCCAGCCTCGTCGATGAGCTGCCAGGCCTTGTGGCCGCGCGCTTCGGGGCCGGCGGGATTGGCGAAGGTGCTGCCGCCCGTGCGGGTGCGGATCGGCTGGCTCTCCTCGCGCGCCTTCTGGATCTCGGCCATGCGAGCCTGGATCGCGGCGGGCTCGTCGCGCCGGCCTTGCAGCAGCGCGCCGGTGAAGATCCACTCCTCGGGCAGGTCGCAATGGCGATAGCTGAAGCCGAAATCCTTGTGGCTGAGCTGATGCAGCTTGCCGCTGCCGTCGAGCGCTTCGCCTTCGATCACCACGTCGTTCATCTCGCGGCCATAGGCGCCGCCATTCATGCGGAGCGCGCCGCCGACCGTGCCGGGAATGCCGGAGAGGAACTCGAGGCCGGCGAGGCCTGCATCGCGGGCGGCGATCGAGACGTTGAGATCGAGTGCCGCAGCACCGGTGCGGATCCGCTCGCCCTCGGCCGCGATGCGCGCGAACTCGCGGCCCAAGCGGATCACCACGCCGGGGACGCCGCCATCGCGCACCAGCAGGTTCGAGCCGACGCCGATCACCGTCACCGGCAGACCGGCCGGCTTGCCGGCGAGGAAGCCCGCCAGGTCGTCGCGATCGGCCGGTCGGAACATGATCTCGGCCGCGCCGCCGACGCGGAACCAGGTGACGCCGGCCAAAGGCGCATCGGCCGTGAGCCGTCCGCGCACGGGCGGCAATCCGGCCAGGGGATCGGTGGGGCGCTTCATCGCGGCCATCATTCGCCCGCTCCCTTGGGGGGCTTGGGCTGGCTCGCCTGCAGCGCCTTCAACTGCTCGGGCAGCGCATTCGCCCAATAAGTGATGCTGCCGGCGCCAAGGCAGACGACGAGATCGCCGGGTTGCGCCAGCTCATGGATCATGGCGGGCAGGGCTTCAGGCGAGGGCAGAGGCGAGACATGGCGGTGACCGCGATTCTGCAGGCCTGCGACCAGCGCATCGCGGCTGGCACCCTCGATCGGTGCTTCTCCGGCGGTATAAACGTCGGCCACGATCACCTCGTCGGCGTCGTTGAAGCAGGAGCAGAACTCCTCGAACAGATTCTTGAGCCGGGTGAAGCGGTGCGGCTGCACCACGGCGATGACGCGGCCCTGCGTGGCACCGCGCGCGGCGCGCAAGACGGCCGCGATCTCGACCGGATGGTGGCCGTAATCGTCGATCACGGTGATGCCGCCGGCCTCGCCGGTGCGGGTGAAGCGGCGCTTGACGCCGGCGAAGGAGCCCAGCCCCTTGCGGATGATGTCGTCGCCGATGCCCATCTCATGGGCAACGGCGATGGCGGCCAGCGAGTTCTGGACGTTATGCGCGCCATGCATCGGCAGATGGAGGCGCTCGATGCGGCGCTCCTCCTGCTGGTGGCGGTCCTGGATGATCACGTCATAGACGGCGCCGGTGGGCCCGACTTCGACATTGACCGCGCGCACGGCCGCCTGCGGGCTCATGCCATAGGTCACGATGCGCCGATCGGAGACGCGCGGGATCATGGCCTGCACCACCGGGTGATCGATGCAGAGCGTGGCGAAGCCATAGAAGGGGATGTTCTTGACGAACTCCTCATAGGCGCGGTTCATCGCCTCGACCGTGCCGTAGAAATCGAGATGCTCGGGATCCATGTTGGTGACGATGACGATCGTCGCCGGCAGCTTGACGAAGGTGCCGTCGGACTCGTCGGCCTCGACCACCATCCAGTCGCCCGAGCCCAGCCGCGCGTTGGTGCCGTAGCTGTTGATGATGCCGCCATTGATCACGGTCGGATCGAGGCCGGCGGCGTCCACGAGCTGGGCGACCAGCGAGGTCGTGGTGGTCTTGCCGTGGGTCCCGCCGATCGCGACCGACCATTTGAGGCGCATCAGCTCGGCCAGCATCTCGGCGCGGCGAACCACCGGCAGGAAGCGCGAGCGCGCCGCCACGACCTCGGGGTTTTCCGGCTTGATCGCCGAGGAGACGACGATCACCTCGGCCTGGCCCAGATTCTCGGCCTTGTGGCCGATCTCGACCGTGATGCCCAGCGTCCGCAGGCGTTTCACATTGCCGCTGTCGGACGCGTCCGAGCCCTGCACCCGGTAGCCCAGGTTATGCAGGATCTCGGCGATACCGCTCATGCCGATGCCGCCAATGCCGACGAAATGCAGGATGCCGATGTCGAGCGGAAGGGCCCTCATGCGGCCTCCTTTCCGGCGACGAGCGGCGCCAGCGATTCGGCGAGGTCGGCCAGGCGCTCGGCGGCGTCGGGATGGCTGAGGCTGCGCGACGCGGCGGCGGCTTTCGCCAATTGCTGCGGATCGGCCAGGAGCGAGGCCAGCCTCGCGGCCAGCGCCTCGGGCGTGAATTCGGCTTCGGTCATGACCCAGGCGGCACCCGACTGCGCCATGGCGCGGGCATTGGCGGTCTGGTGATCGTCGGCGGCGAAGCGGTAGGGCACCAGGATCGAGGGCCGGCCCGCGGCCTGCAGCTCGGCGACGGTCGAGGCGCCGGAGCGCGCGATCATGAGATGCACATGGGCGAGGCGTGCCGCCATGTCGGAGAAGAAGGGCTTGAGCTCGGCGGCGAAGCCGATCTTGCGATAGGCGGCGGCGACGGTTTCCAGATCTTCCGCCCGGCATTGCTGGGCGAGGCGCAGGCGGGCGCGTTCGGCGCTCCCCAGCCGTTCGATCGCAGCCGGGATCACCTGGGACAGGATCCGGGCACCCTGGCTGCCGCCGATGACCAGCAGCTCCAAGGCACCGCCGGGCTGGGGCGCCACATATATGCTGTGGGCGAGCGCGGCGATGGCCGGCCGGACCGGGTTGCCGGTCAGGATGGCGCGGCTCCGCGCCGAGGCGGGCAGGGCACCGACCTGTTCGAAGCAGGTGGCGATCCGGTTGGCACGCGACGCCAGCAGCCGATTGGCGCGGCCCATCACGGCGTTCTGTTCATGGAGCAGCAGCGGCACCTTGGCATGGCCGGCCGCCAGCATGGCCGGCACCGAGGCATAGCCGCCGAAGCCCACCGCCAGGGACGGCCGGGCCGAACGCAGGATCTTGCGCGCCTCGAAATAACCCTGGGCCAGACGGAAGAGGCCGCTCAGCCGGTCGGAGATCCGCTTGCCGGCGAGAGCACCCGCCGGGATGCGCCGGGTCTCGACCTCGGGCAGGCGGTCGCCGAAGCCCTGGCCGCGCTTGTCGGTCACGAGCATGACGCGCCGGCCGCGCTTCAAGAG
>NZ_JBOHKS010000278.1:0-16307 GCF_050729195.1 Hypericibacter sp. | reverse complement strand
ACCCAGCCCAACGGTCCCAGCACCTCGACCAGGGCCGGAAAGGAATCGATGTCGTCCGGCATCATTGGCCGGCCCAGCAGCGCGATCTTCACCGGATTGCCGATCCACAAGGCCGCGACCAGCAGGGTCTGGATCAGCAAAAAGATCCAGACGCGGCGCGAAGCCAGGAACAGGAGCCAGGAGACCGCCAGCAGCAGGCCGCCATCCCACAACATGCGGCTGCGCACGATGCGGATCTCGAACAGCCGTTGGGCGAGCAGATCGGCGAGGAGATAGAGCAGCAGGCTGGAGACGATCGGAATCCACCAGCGCCAGCGCGCGAAACGAAGTCCGAGACCGGATATCGGGGAGGGAAATGGCATCCGGCGGCTCGGTGGTGCGTCGATCTGACTCTGAAATGAAACCTGTATGTAGCAACAAGTTCATAAAGCAGAGTTGGCCGGTGCGCCAGCCATCCGAAAGGAGGATGTTCCTGGCCTTGGCCCCGGCTGAAAAATTCAAGCGATTACAATTTGTTAAACTGCGTTCGGGCCTGACCTCGACGGGGCGTTGCGAGCCGCGCGGCGGTCGAGCGCGAACAGAGATCGCAGGTCATCGGGCTGGGTATATCGAGCATTGCGCCCACGAATAGGATGACATCGTTCCTATCGAGGCGATGCGCGTCACACGCGGCTCTGTCGTCTCAGCAAAGGATCACCGGACATAGCCATGCTCGCGGAACCAGGTGATCGCGTCCGCGATCGCCTCGCGCGCGGGCCGCGGGCGATAGCCCAGTTCCTGGATCGCGCGCTCGCTGGTGAAGAACATCGTCTTGCGCGCGAGCTTCACCGCCTCGCGGGTCGCGAAGGGTTCGCTGCCGGTGGTCCGGGCCCAAAGCTCGGCCAGGCCTGCGATCGGCATCACCAGGCCATGCGGCAGCTTCAGGCGCGGCGGCGGACGATGGGTCTGTTCGGCGACCATCGCGAGGATGCTGGCGAGGCTCAGATTCTCCGAGCCCAGGATATAATTGCGTCCGACGCGGCCGCGCTCGAGCGCCAGGATATGGCCCTCGGCGACATCGTCCACATGGACGACATTGAGACCGGTGTCCACATAAGCCGGCATCCGGCCATTGGCAGCGTCGACCACCATCTTGCCGGTCGGCGTCGGCTTGATGTCGCGAGGGCCGATCGGCGTCGAGGGATGGACGATGATCACGGGCAGCCCTTCCGCGATCATCGCGCGCACGATGACTTCGGCGGCATGTTTCGATTGCTTGTAGGCGCCGATCATGTCGGCGGCGCTGCCGGCATGTTCCTCATGGGCAGGGCTGCTGTCCGGTCGCGGCAACAGGGTCGCGACGCTGCTGGTATAGACGATGCGCCGCAGGCCGGCTTCGGCGGCGGCCTGCATGAGTGCTCGCGTGCCCTCGACATTGGCCTGGAACATGGGGGCCGGATCGGGAACCCAGAGCCGATAGTCGGCCGCCACATGAAAGAGCGTGTCGCAGCCCTTGATGGCTGCTGCGAGCGAGACGGGGTCGCTCAGATCGCCGGTGACGATCTCGACGCGGAGCGGCTCCAGGTTGCGGCGATCAGCGGTCGGCCGCACCAGCACGCGCACGGTCTCGCCGCGCGCGAGAAGCTTGTGGGCCAGCGCCGAGCCGACGAATCCCGTGGCACCCGTTATCAGCGTGGTCATGGCAGTGAGGTCCGCCAGGCAGGAAAGCGAGTCGTTTGGGCGCCCACTATCGCGTTCCCGGGCGGCGGAGGCCAGACGCTTGATGGCCAGCCGGCTGATGGTATGCGGGATGGTATGTGGGCGGGCGGATCAGGGTTTGGTCGCGAGGTCGTCGATGATCGGACAGTCGGGACGATGGTCGCCATGGCAATGGCGCGCCAGATGGTCGAGCGTGCGGCGCATGGCCTCGAGCTCGGCGATCTTCTCGTCGAGCTCTTCGATATGGCGCAGGGCCAGCGATTTGACCTCGGCGCTGGCGCGCTGGCGGTCGCGCCAGAGCTGCAGCAGCTTCGCGGTCTGATCGAGCGAGAAGCCCAGATGGCGCGCGCGCCGGACGAAGCTCAGGGTGTGGACGTCGCTGTCGGTGTAATGCCGGTAGCCGGCCTCGGAGCGCGCCGAGGGACGAACCAGCCCGATCGCATCATAGTGACGGATCATCTTGGCGGAAATACCGCTCTGTTTTGCAGCTTCGCCGATCGTTTTCATCGGATGTCACTCCTCGATATCCGGACGCCAGCGGCCGAGCAGCAACGCATTGGCGACCACGCTGACACTGGAAAGGGCCATGGCGGCACCGGCGGCGACGGGCCCCAGCAGGCCGAAGGCCGCGAGCGGGATGCCCAGCAGATTATAGACGAAGGCCCAGAACAGATTTTGCCGGATCTTCGCGTAAGTGCGCCGTGACAAGGCGATGGCGGCGACGGCGAGGCGCGGATCGCCCCGCATCAAGGTGATGCCGGCGGCATGGAGCGCGATGTCGCTGCCGCTCGCCATGGCGAAGCCGATATCGGCTGCCGCCAAGGCAGGCGCGTCATTGATGCCGTCGCCGACCATGGCCACCACGCGATGCGGTCCCTTGAGCCGGGCGAGAGCGGCCACCTTGTCGGCGGGCAAGAGCTCGGCCTCGACCTGGGTGATGCCGATTGCCTGCGCCACCGCGCGGGCCGCCGCTTCATTGTCGCCGGTCAGCATGGCGCTCTCGATGCCGGCTCGCGTCAACGCCGTCACGGCGTCGCGGGCCTCCGGCCGGATCGGATCGGCGAAGCCGAGGGCACCGATGAGTATCGCCGGCCGGCCGGCGGCCGCGGCCTGTGCCAGATAGGAGAGGCTGCGGCCGGGCGCATCGACGCGCGCCGCGATCCGATCCAATGTCCCTTCGTCCACGCCGCTTTCCTTCATCAGGCGACGGCTGCCGAGCAACAAGGCCTGGCCTTCGACCTTGCCCGCAACGCCGCGGCCGGGAAGAGCCTGAACCTGCTCGGCGGGCGGCACAACGATCTGCCGCGCTTGCACGGCGGCGGTCACGGCCCGGGCCAAGGGATGTTGGCTCGCGGCCTGAAGCGCCGCGGTGAGGCGCAACAGCGTGGTCTCGTCGCCCGCGAACGAGGCCAGGGCTGCCAGCTCCGGGCGACCCTGGGTCAGGGTGCCGGTCTTGTCGAAGGCGACGGTGGTGACGGCATGCGCGCGCTCCAGCGCCTCGCCGTCGCGGATCAGGATGCCATGGCGCGCGCCGACACCGGAGCCCACCACCACGGCCGTCGGCGTCGCCAAACCCAGGGCGCAGGGGCAGGCGATCACGAGCACCGTCACCGCATTGACGATGCCAGCGACCGGATCGCCGACGCCCAACCACCAGCCGAAGAAAGTGGCGATCCCGATCGCCAGCACGATCGGCACGAAGACCGCGCTCACGCGGTCGACCAGGCGCTCGATCGGCGCCTTGCCGGCCTCGGCGGATTCGACCAGGCGGATGATGCGGGCGAGCAACGTGTCGGCCCCGATCCGCAAGGTCTCGACCAGCAGTACGCCCTCGCCATTGATGGCGCCGGTCGCAACCTCGTCGCCCGGATGGCGTTCGACCGGCAGGCTTTCGCCGGTCAGGAGCGACTGATCGAGACTGCTGGCACCTTCGATGACCCGGCCATCGACGGGAACCTGCTCGCCCGGACGGATCTGCACGCGGTCGCCGGGGCGAATCTCGGCGGCCGGCAGCTCCACGAAGGCATCGCCGCGCCAGACGCGCGCCGTCTCGGGCCGCAGCGCCGTCAGGGCGCGGATGGCGGCGAGGGTGCGCCGCTTGGCACGGCTCTCGAGCCATTTGCCGAGCCGCACCAGCGTCACGACCAGGGCAGACGCCTCGAAATAGAGATGGGGCATCGCGCCTGCAGGCGCCGTCGCCATCAGATAAAGACTGAGCCCGAAGGCGGCGCTGGTGCCGATCGAGACCAGGAGATCCATGTTGCCGGTGCGGGCCTTGAGCGCGCGCCAGGCGGCGCCAAAGAATCGCGCGCCGAGGCCGAACTGGATGGGTGCGGCCAGCAGCAACTGGAGCCAGCCCGGCATCATCATATGCTCGCCGAAGAGCTGCAGGATCATCTGCAGCAGGAAGGGCAGGCAGGCGAGGCCGGCGAGGGCGAGCTTGATGCGCTCGGCGCCGTCCTGCGGCGGCGATGCTGCCGGGGGATGGGCGACATCGATCATCCGCGCCTCATAGCCGGCGTCGGTGACGGCCTTGATCAGCGAATCGGGTTGGGGTGCCTGACTGGACGCGAAACGGACCCGGGCATGCTCGCTGGCAAGGTTCACCTCCGCCTTCACGACGCCGGGGACCGCCTTGAGGGCGCGTTCGACGCGGCCGGCGCAGGTGGCGCAGCTCATGCCGCCGATTTCGAGCGCGATCTCGCCGTCTCCGGCCGGGTCGCGGTCGGCCTTAATTCCTTCATATTTATCAAATAACTGTGGCTTGTCCGGCGCGAGAGCGACGGGCCCCAGGGCGGTCAAAGCGAGCTTTGGCGAGAGCGGTGCGTTGGTTTTCATGCCGCTACAGATGAGGGTTCCCATGATGGGAAGGTCAAGGCCGCGCTGTCAGCATGGCCGGGTTGCCGCCCCGGTGGCTTGACCCATTGGTTCATTCGGCCGACAGATGGAAGCGGGAAAAGGGAGTGTGGATATGCGATTCCGAGTTTCCGGCATGAGTTGCGACGGCTGCGCCCAAGCGGTGACGCGGGCGATCCGCAAAGCGGCGCCGGATGCCAAAGTCGAGGTCGATCTGGCCAGCGGCGAAGTGGCGGTCGATGGCCGCGTCGCCGAATGCGCCGTCGCGGCAGCGATCCAAAAAGCCGGCTACACGAATGAGGGGCGGCTCGACTGAGAGGGAGCTCTCGAACCTCCTTGCTTCTATCCTCTCCAGCCCCTTCACGATCGATCAACCAGACCTGACCGAGAGTCCGTCGCCCGCATCGGATCGGCCGTCGGCCGTTGCCGGTTGCGTGGGCGCTTCCTACACTCTGGCGCCGGTCGGGGAGTCGGAAGACGCTCCAGGCGGGCGTTCCGGCCCTTCGGGTCCCTTTGCCAACGATCGAGACCCCGTCCATGACGCCTTCCGACCCGAAGACCTCGACCGCGACGCCGCCCGCGGCCCGCAAGTCCGGCGTCAACAGCGCCGCCAACGCCGCCTTCGTCTATGCCGGCGGCAATTACAGCACCGCGCAGCACAAGCTGATGGGCCGCATGTCGGCCAGCGAGAACTTCCTCAAAGGCTTTGCGCGCCATGGCGGCGTCGATCGCTTCTATTGCTATGCGATGCGCCAGCAGGATCTCGAGGACTTCACCCGCCGCGTCCAGGAGATCGCCGGTTCCGACAAGCCGGTCACGGCGGTGCCGCCGCTCGACCTCGCGGTCGTGGGCGAGCCCGGCTGTCTCTACCGGCCGGGACCGAATATCGGTTACTTCGCCTGGCAGCGGCGCGTCGCCGACCAGCGCCGTTTCAGCATCTGCGGCGTCACCCATACCACGGCCGAGCATGTGGTGATGGACGGCATCGCCGAGGCGGTCGCCGGTCCCACCCAGGCGTGGGATGCGCTGGTCTGCACCTCGACCCAGGTGCGGACCATGGTCGAGCGGCTGGTCGATCAATGGAGCCACTATCTGAGCCGGCGCTTCGGCGGCAAGGATGTGCGGGCCCCCTTCAAGCTGCCGATCATCCCGCTCGGGGTCGATTGCGAGGGCTTCGCGCCCACGCCCGAACGCCAGCGCGACGGCCAGGCCCTGCGCCAGAAGCTCGGCATCGGGCCCGAGGATGTCGTCGTCCTCTTCGTCGGCCGGCTGACCCATGTCGAGAAAGCCAATCCGCTGCCGATGTATCTGGCGCTGGAAGCGGCCGCCCGGCGGACCAAGAAGAAGCTGCATCTGCTGCAGGCCGGCTGGTATGCCTCACCGGAGATCGAGAAGATCTTCGTCGACTCCGCGCAGCGCATCATGCCGTCGGTGCGTTATCACCATGTGGATGCGCGCGAGCCGGAATATCGCTGGAGCGCCTGGTATGCCGGCGACATCTTCACCTCGCTCTCGGACAACATCCAGGAGACCTTTGGCCTGACGCCCATCGAGGCGCAAGCGGCGGGGCTGCCGGTCGTGGTCAGCGACTGGGACGGTTATCGCGACACGGTCATCGATGGCGAGGTCGGTTTCGCGGCGCCGACCTTCATGCCGCCGCCGGGAACGGGTGCCGATCTCGGTTTGCGCTATGCCATTTCGGTCGACAGCTATGGCCGCTATTGCATGACGACGGCCCAGAGCATTTCCGTCGATGTGGAGTTCTGCGCGCGGTCCTATCTCAAGCTGATCGAGGATCCGGCGTTGAGAAAGCGCATGGGGGCCGCCGGACTGGCGAATGCCCGATCGAAGTTCGACTGGCAGGTGGTGATCGGCGCCTATCAGGATTTGTGGCAGGAGCTCGCTGAGCTCCGCCGCAGCGCGCCGGAATCCGTGACGCCCGAGGCCGGCCGGCCGCCCCATCCTCTGCGCGACGATCCCTTCAGTCTGTTCGCCTCCTATCCGACGGGATTCGTCGATGGCGATACGGTCGCCACCGCCGCTGCCGGCGGCAATCGGCAGCATCTGGCGGAACTGCGGACCATCCCGCTCGCCAATCTGATGCCGGGCCTGCTGCTGCCCGAGCCCGAGCTGGTGAAGCTGCTGGAACTGGTCGCGAAGTCGCCTTCGTCGGTCGAGACCTTGCTCGCCGCGGCGCCCGGACCGCGGCGCAACCAGACCCGCCGGAGCCTGGGTTGGCTCGCCAAGATCGGGCTCGTCCGCTTCACCAAGCCCTCGGCGTGAGCTGACGGCAGCACCATCCTCCAGGGCGCGAGGCCGAGATGATCGACAGCGTTTCCTTCCTCTTCTTCCTGGCAGCGGCCCTGGTCATCGCGCTGACGCCGGGCCCGGGTATTCTTTATGTGGCGGCGCGCACGCTCTCCGGCGGACGCGGGGAAGGTTTTGCCTCCGTGCTCGGGACGGGTCTCGGCGGCTTCGTCCATGTGACGGCAGGAGCGCTCGGCGTCTCGGCGCTGGTGCTGGCGAGCGCCGAGGCCTTCACGGTCCTGAAGTTTCTGGGCGCGCTCTATCTGATCTATCTCGGCATCAAGACCTGGCGGGCCGCGAAGCTGGCGCCGGACCTTGTCGCCATCGCACCCTCCGGTGCGCGCCGCGCCTTTCGCGAAGGCGTGCTGGTGGAAGCGCTCAATCCCAAGACGGCGGCGTTCTTCCTGGCCTTCATTCCGCAATTCGTGGATCCGAATCGCGGCAGCGTCGCGCTGCAGTTCGTGGCGCTGGGGCTGATCTCGGTGCTTTTGAACACCGCCGTCGATGCCGCCGTGGTTCAGGGCGCGACATCGCTGCGGTCGAGGCTTCTGCGCCGGCCTCATATCATCCGCCGCCTCCGCCAGACGGCCGGCGGCATCATGTGCCTGTTGGGATTGTCGCTGGCGCTGACGCGCCGCCCGAGCTGATCTCGCGCCGCGGGCTTCCGACCCTCTAAGGCTCACCCGGCTTCCAGGCATCGATCAGACGCTGCGCTGTGTCGAGCTGGTCGTTGCTCATCTGCTGCCGCATCGTATCGATCGCGGTCATGAGCCGGTTGCGGTCCGGCCCTTGCGGGAAGCGCGTCGAGGCGAGCGTGAGCCATTTGACCGATTCGACCCGGTCCTTCGGCACGCCCTGGCCGAGCTCGTACATCAGGCCCAGGCCCAGCATGGCATCGGCATTGCCCTTCGCGGCCGCCTGCCGATACCACTTCAGGGCCTCGCCGTAATTGGCAGCGCCGACCAGGCCATATTGATAGATGCCGGCGACCTGCACCTGGGCCAGCGCGTTGCCGTTCTCGGCCTCGGGCTTGAGCTCCGAAAGGGCGCGGAAATAATCGCCCTTCTGGTAATAGGCCATGCCCTCGTCATAACCGGCATGGGCGGCGCCGGCGATGGCCATGGCGCCGACCAGAGAGAGAGCCGCGACGATGCCTCTCGCGCGGCGCATCAGGGCATCTCCTCGGCGGCGACGATTTCGAGATAACGGCCATATCGGGTGCCCTTCAACTCGCCGGCGAGCTTCATCAGCTGGCGCCGGTCGATGAAGCCCTTGCGATAGGCGATCTCCTCGATGCAGGCGATCTTGAGGCCCTGGCGTTGCTCCATGATGCGCACGAAGCTCGCCGCCTCGATCAGCGACTCATGGGTGCCGGTATCGAGCCAGGCATAGCCGCGGCCCATCTTCTCGACTTCGAGCCGCCCGGCGGTGAGGTAGGCGCCATTGACGTCGGTGATCTCCAGTTCGCCGCGCGCCGACGGCCGGATGCGCCGCGCGATCTCGACCACCGCCGGATCGTAGAAATAAAGACCGGTCACCGCCCAATTGGAACGCGGCTGCTTCGGCTTCTCGACGATCGACTGGGCGCGGCCCCGCGCGTCGAACTCGACCACGCCATAGCGCTCGGGATCGTCCACCCAATAGGCGAAGACGGTGGCACCCTGGTCGCGCCCGTTGGCGTGCTCCAGCAGCTCCGTCAAGCCATGTCCGAAGAAGAGATTGTCGCCCAGCACCAGGGCGCTGGGGCTCTCGCCGATGAAATCGGCGCCGATGAGGAAAGCCTGGGCCAGGCCTTCGGGGCGCGGCTGCTCGGCATAGCTGATATCGAGGCCCCAGCGTCCGCCATTGCCGAACAAGGCACGGAAGCCCGGCAGGTCGCGCGGCGTGCTGATGAGCAGGATCTCGCGGATGCCCGCATGCATCAGGGTCGCCAGCGGGTAATAGACCATCGGCTTGTCGTAGATCGGCAGCAGCTGCTTGCTGATGGCGTGGGTCACGGGATAGAGCCGCGTCCCGCTGCCGCCGGCCAGGATGATCCCTTTTCGCGTCATGTCAGATCCTTCGTTCCGCCCGCGGCCATGATCTCGGAGAGGCATTCCGCCATGCTCACTTCCCAGGCTCTCGGCAGGATACCGTAAACCTCGCCGATGCGTCCGCAATCCAGCACGGAATTGGCCGGGCGCCGGGCCGGCATCGGATAGGCGCTGGTCGGGATGGGTGTCAGGCGAGGGACCTTATGGCCATGCGCGGCGAGCCAGTCGAAGATGAATTTCGCTTGGCCGAATCGCGTCGTCGAACCGGTATTGCAGTAATGGAAAGTGCCATAGCCGTCGCTCTTGCCGGCGGCGATCGCGGCCGCGATCGCGATCATCGCGCGCGCGGCGTCTCCGGCGCCGGTGGGCGTGCCATGCTGGTCGTCGATGATCCGCAATTCCGGCCGCTCGGCGCCCAGCCGCAGCATGGTGCGCACGAAGCTGCCCTCGCCCGAGGGGCTGTAGACCCAGGCCGTGCGCAGGACCACATGGCGATCGATCCGCTCCCGCACGACGCGCTCGCCCGCCTCCTTGCTGGCGCCATAGACGGACACCGGTCCGACCGGATCGTCTTCGCGATAGGGCGCCGGCTTGGTGCCGTCGAACACGTAATCGGTCGAAATATGGATCAGGGCGGCACCGCAGGAGGCAGCCCCTTCGGCCAGGGCCGCGGCACCGTCGCGATTGAGACGGAAGGCGAGATCGGGCTCCGACTCGGCCTTGTCGACGGCGGTGTAGGCGGCGGCATTGATCACGATATCGACGCCGCTTTGGGCCACCTCCCGGATCGTCCGCGCCGGGTCCATGAGGTCCAGGCTCTCACGGCCGCGGCATTCGAGCGCGAAGCCCCCGGGCAAGGGCACGCTCGCGAGTGCGCGCGCTAATTGCCCCGAATGACCGGCGACCAGGATCCGTTGGGCCATGGGAAGCGTCCGACCGCTCAGCTTTGCGGGATGAGGCCGGCCGACTGGTCCGTTTCGGACGTGATACCCAGCCTTTCGCCCCGATAGACGCCCGAGCGGATCCGCTCCCACCAGCGGCGATTGTCGAGATACCAGCGCACGGTCTTCTCGAGACCGCTGTCGAAGTTCTCCCGGGCCCGCCAGCCGAGCTCCTGCCTGATCTTGGTCGCGTCGATCGCATAGCGCATGTCGTGGCCCGGCCGGTCCGACACGAACTCGATCAGTTCCTCATGACGCCGGCCCGGGACCAGGCGGTCGAGAATGGCGCAGAGCTTGCGCACCACGTCGATGTTCGTCCATTCGGCATCGCCGCCGACATTGTATTTTTCGCCGGTGCGGCCCCGCGTCACCACCAGCCAGAGGGCGCGGGCATGATCCTCGACATAGAGCCAGTCGCGCCGGTTCTCGCCCTTGCCATAGACCGGCAGCTTCTTGCCCTCGAGCGCATTGATGATCATCAGGGGGATGAGTTTCTCCGGGAACTGGCAGGGGCCGTAATTGTTGGAGCAGTTGCTGATGACGACCGGCAGCCCGTAGGTGTGATGCCAGGCGCGGGCCAGATGATCGGCCGCGGCCTTGCTGGCGGAATAGGGCGAGTTCGGCTGATAGGGCGATTCCTCCTCGAACAAACCGTCCGGTCCCAGCGATCCATAGACCTCGTCGGTCGAGACATTATGGAAACGGAATCGGGCCCGCTTGGGCTCCTCCAGCTCGCGCCAGTAGCGACGGGCGGTTTCGAGCAGGACATAGGTGCCGCGGATATTGGTGTCGATGAAGGGAGCGGGGCCATCGATCGAGCGATCGACATGGGACTCCGCCGCCAGATGCATGATCGCGTCGGGGCGATGCTGGCGAAAGGCGGACTCCATCGAGGCGGCGTCGCAGATGTCGGCCTTGAGCAGCCGGAATCGCGCGCTGTCGCGCACGTCGCTCAGCGATTCCAGGTTGGCGGCATAGGTCAGCTTGTCCACCACCAGCAGGTCGGCATTGGTCTCGTGGATCAGATAGCGGCACAACGCCGATCCGATGAAGCCGGCGCCGCCGGTTACGATGATCCGCATTCCCGTCATGCTCGATGGCCTCTCACGCTCAATTGTCGCCGCTCGTTATCGGTCCGTCGGAAATTCCGTGGGTAACGAAATCGAAATGGCTTGCGCGGGAATATCCACGCAAGTCCTGTCAGGCTCAGTCGGCATAGCGAAACGGGAGGTCCGTATCCGCGAGAAAGGGCAGTCTGGTATCTTTTTCCGATAATACCGCTGATGCTTCCTTAACCGGCCAGTCGATTCCGAGGCTCGGATCGTTCCAATTGATGCCTGAATCATGAGGCGCCGAGAACGGAGCCGATACCTTATAAAAGATCAGGCTGTCGGGCTCGAGCGTGCAGAACCCATGGGCAAAGCCGGCCGGGACCAGCATCTGGTTGCCGCGCTCGGCGCTGAGCTCGGCGGCGACATGCTGGCGGTAGGTCGGCGATCCGCGACGCAGATCGAGGGCGACGTCGAAGATCCGGCCCTGCATGACACCCACGAGCTTCGCCTGCGCGGCCGGCGGGAGCTGGAAATGCAGGCCCCGCAGCGTGCCGACATGGGTCGAGAGCGAGAGATTGTCCTGGCAGAAATCCAGATCGAGACCGGCCTGTTTCAGCTTCTCGCGGTTGAACCACTCGGCGAAGAAGCCGCGGCGATCGGAAAAGCGGGGTGCGGTCAGAATCTTGACGCCGGAGATCGCTGTATCTTCGATTTGCATCGACTCGGGTTCGATTAGGGTTAAGAAGCATGGGGTGGCGAGAAAGCCCGCCCGACATTAGCATGGCGTGCCGGTGCAGCGGCAAGTTCGAGGGTCATCTTGTCTGACGCGTACCGGCGACGGGACTCGCAGCCGAAGCGGCCCAGGCTCGAGGGGTTATGGCCACCGACAAACGCAAACGCGGCGCGAAGAAATCCGCCAAATCGCTCGCAGCCAAGAAACCCGCCCGCAAGGCTGCGGCGAGCAAGCCGGCCGCTGCATCGAAGGCGGCGTCCGCGCCGGCGCGAATGCGGCCGACGGCGGGAAAGCGCGATCCCTCGGCCCAGGCGCAGCTCGGACTCGCGCTGATTACCTCGGCGCCCGCGGTCGCTGCCGTTGTCGTTGTGCCGGGCAGCGCCGAAGCCGAGCATGCCCGGCGGGTCAAGACGGCCGTCGACGAATTACAAGCGGGTAATCTCGAAGCGGCGGGCGCCATCCTCGAGCCACTGCTCGCGGCGCGGGCCGAGGATTTCGAGACGCTGCATGCCGGGGCCGTGCTGCGCCTCAAGCTTGGGCGCTTTGCCGAGGCGCTGGAGCTGATGCAGAAGGCGGTCACGAAGAATCCCGGCGACGCGCAAGCGCAACAGAATCTCGGTGCCATGCTGGCCCGGCAGGGACGGCTCGAGGAGGCCGCCACCTATTTCACGCGCGCGATCGCGATCGATCCGCGCAATGTGTCCGCGCAGACCAATCTCGGTCTGATCTATCAGAGCCGCGGCCAGATCGAGGCCGCTACCGCCTGCTACAAGAAGGCGATTGCCGTCGACCCCAGCATGGCCGAAGGCCATAGCCGCCTGGCGGCCGCCCTGAAGGATGTGGGCGATCTGCCGGGCGCCATCGCCTCGGCACGCCGGGCACTGGAGCTGCGACCCAACTATCCCGAGGCGCTGGGCAACCTGATTCACTATCTTCAGCACGTCTGCGACTGGCGCGACATGCCGGCGCTGGAAGCGAAGCTGGATCAGCTGACCGGGCCGGCGCTGATGCGGGGGATCAAATCCGGCGAGACTCCGCTGCTGTCCATCGTGCGTTCGGCCGATCCGGTTCGCAATCTGCGCGTTGCCCGCGCCGCCTCGAAGGATCTTCTCGCCAGCATGGCGAGCCTCAACATGCATTTCCCGCATGATCGCCGGCGGGGACCGCGCAAGAAGCTCACCGTCGGCTATCTCAGCGGCGATTTTCGCAATCACCCGGTGGCGCATCTCGTGCGCAGCCTGTTCCAGCGTCACGATCGCAACCGGTTCCGGGTGATCGGCTATTCCTACGGTCCCGACGATGGCAGCGCCTATCGCAGCCATATCGCCTCCAGTTGCGATCTCTTCGTCGATCTGCGCAGCACCGGCACCGCGGCCGGCGCGCGGCGCATCTATGAGGACGGCGTCGATATCCTGATCGAGATCACCGGCTATGTGGCGGGTCATCGCCTCGACATCCCGGCCCTTCGCCCGGCGCCGTTGCAGGTGAGCTGGCTGGGATTTCCGGGCTCGACCGGCGCCAGCTTCTTCGACTATGCGATCGTGGACCAGACCGTCCTGCCGCAGTCGCAGGTCTCGTCCTTCTCCGAGCGGCTGATCTGGATGCCGCATTCCTATCAGATCAACGATTCCAGCCAGGCCATTTCGACCAAGACCTTCCGGCGTGCCGATTTCCATCTGCCGGAGAACGCGTTCCTGTTCTGCTGCTTCAACAACACCTACAAGATCGAGCCGGCCATGTTCGATCTCTGGATGCGCCTGCTGAAGGCGGTCCCGGGGTCGGTGCTGTGGCTGCTGCGCTCCAATCCGCAGGCCGAGGAGAATCTGAAGCGCGAGGCGGTGGCCCGGGGCGTCGCGCCCGAACGGCTGCTGTTCGACGGCAAGCTGCCCAAGGATCAGCATCTGGCGCGTCTGGCGCTGGCCGATCTGGCACTCGACACGATGATCTATAACGGCCACACGACCTCCAGCGACGCGCTCTGGGCGGGCGTGCCGGTCGTGGGATTTTCGGGGACGCATTTCGCCAACCGGGTCTCCGCCAGCTTGCTGACCAATCTCGGCCTGCAGGAGCTGATCGCCCACAATCTCGAGCGCTATGAAGCGCTGGTGCTGGAACTGGTGCGCGACCCGGCGCGGCTGCGGGGCATCCGGCGGACACTGGCAGAGCGGCGCATGCGCTGGCCCCTGTTCGACACGGCGCGGTTCGTGCGCAATCTCGAGGCGGCCCTGATCGGCATCTGGAATCTCCATGAAGCCAACAAGCCGCCGACGCCCATCGTGGTCGCGGACCGCGACCCGATGGAATCCGCGCCCTTCGCGCCGATTCCACCGAGCTCCTGATCGCCGGAACGAGACGATTTCCGCCTGCAGCGGAGCGACGATCGCCCCGGCATTTCATCCTAGGGTAAACGATATCCGCCGCCGCTCGGCCATGTCGCGCGCAGCCCCGCCTGCGTCGCAATGTCCGATGCCGGGACGCATCGCTCTCGCATAGCATCGATCCCACGAGTGCCCCTGACAGAGATCCGGGGGTTTCCCATGACATCGCTGAACCGCCGAGACGGCGCCGCCCTGCTGTGTTGCAGGCTCCGCCGATATTGCTGGACGTCACGCTGAGCCGGGGGAACCGCACCATGAATATCCATGAATATCAGGCCAAGCAGTTGCTGCGTCGCTACGGCGTGCCGGTGCCGCGCGGCGACGTCGCGCATACACCGCAGGAAGCGGAGGCGGTGGCCGAGGAGCTGGACGGTCCTGTCTGGGTGGTCAAGGCGCAGATCCATGCCGGCGGGCGCGGCAAGGCCGGCGGCGTCAAGATCTGCCGTTCGGTCAAGGAGGTTGTCGCGATCGCCGACCGGATGCTGGGCATGCGGCTGGTCACGCACCAGACCGGGCCCGAGGGCAAGGAGGTCAAGCGCGTCTATATCGAGCAGGGCAGCGACATCGCGCGCGAGCTCTATCTGGCGCTGCTGATCGACCGTCGGACGGGCGGCATCATGGTGATCGCCTCGACCGAAGGCGGCATGGATATCGAAGAGGTCGCGGCCAAGACACCGGAGAAGATCGTCCGGGTGGCGCTGCCGCCGGCGGCCGACATGCAAGGGTTTCATGCGCGCAAGGTGGCCTTCGCGCTGGGTCTCAAGGAGCGCGAGGTCCATAAGCTCGTCCGCCTGCTGCTGTCGCTGCATCGCGCCTTCGTCGAGCTCGATGCCGGCATGATCGAGATCAACCCCCTGGTCGTGACCAGCGCCAACAAGCTGGTGGCGCTCGATGCCAAGATGAGCTTCGACGACAATGCGCTGTTCCGCCATCGCGACATCGAGGAGCTGCGCGACGACGACGAGTACGATCCGCTCGAGCGCGAGGCGCAGCGCCACGACCTCAACTATGTAAAGCTCTCCGGCGATATCGGCTGCATGGTCAACGGCGCCGGGCTCGCCATGGCGACCATGGACATCATCAAGCTCAATGGCGGACGTCCGGCCAACTTCATGGATATCGCCGGTGCGGCCACCAAGGAGCGTGTCGCGACCGCCTTCCGCCTGATCTATTCCGATCCGGAGGTGAAGGGGATCCTGGTCAATGTGTTCGGCGGCATGATGCGCTGCAACGCGATCGCCGAGGGCATCGTGGGCGCGGCGCGCGAGGTCGGGCTCGACCGTCCGCTGGTGGTGCGTCTCGAAGGCACCAATGTCGAGCTGGGTCGCGAGATCTTGAGCAAGTCGGGCCTCAACATCATCCCGGCGACGACCTTGGCCGACGCGGCGCAGAAGATCGTCGCCGCCGTCGAGGGAGGGCGCTGAGCCATGGCCATTCTCGTCACCCCCGAAACCAAGGTCATCTGCCAGGGCTTCACCGGCACGCAAGGCACCTTCCACTCGCAGCAGGCGATCGAGTACGGCACCAGGATGGTCGGCGGGGTCACGCCCGGCCGCGGCGGCTCCTCGCATCTGGGCCTGCCGGTCTTCAACACGGTCATGGAAGCGGTGGCGCGCACCGGTGCCACCGCCAGCGCGGTCTATGTGCCGCCGGCCTATGCCGCCGACGCCATTCTCGAGGCGATCGACGCCGGCATCGCCATCGTGGTCGCCATCACCGACGGCATTCCGGTCCAGGACATGGCGCGGGTCAAGCGCGAGGCCTCGCGCTCGAAGTCGCGCGTGATCGGTCCCAATTGCCCGGGCCTCATCACCCCGGGTCAGCCGGGCGGCTGCAAGATCGGCATCATGCCGGGCTATATCCACCGCCCGGGCCGGATCGGCATCGTCTCGCGCTCGGGGACCCTTTCTTATGAGGCGGCGACGCAGACCACGGCGGCGGGGCTCGGCCAGTCGACCCTGGTCGGTATCGGCGGCGATCCCGTGAACGGCACCAACTTCGTCGATTGCCTCGAGCTCTTCATGGCCGACCCCGGCACCGATGCGGTCATCATGATCGGTGAGATCGGCGGCACGCCCGAAGTGGATGCCGCCGAGTTCCTCAAGCGCGAGAAGCACAAGAAGCCGGTGGTGGGATTCATCGCGGGCTTGAGCGCGCCGCCCGGCCGTCGCATGGGTCATGCCGGCGCCATCGTCACGCAAGGCGGAGAAACGGCCGCGGCGAAGATCGAGGCGCTGCAATCGGCGGGTGTGCTGGTGTCGCCCTCCCCGGGCGAACTCGGCGCCACCATGCTGCGTGCGCTCAAGGCG